>JACPDS010000076.1 GCA_016183885.1 Armatimonadota bacterium | reverse complement strand
AGAAAACTGCATTATTAATACCGGAGCGATTATAGAACATGATTGCGAAATAAAAAATCATACCCATATTTCTACCGGGGCGCGTTTAACCGGGGGAGTGTATGTTGGAGAAGGCGTTTTAATCGGAGCGGGAGCGGTAATTTTGCCTAAAGTGAAAATAGGAGAAAAAAGCATTCTGGGAGCCGGTTCTATAGTTTTAAATAATGTTCCCGCTTATACAATAGCAGCGGGAAATCCCGCCAAGATAATAAAAGAGATAAATCTTGCTTAATTAAGGGGCTGTCCAAAAAGGGGTAGCCCCCTATAATAATTATAGCTAATTTTAGGTTTCCCATCTGCAACTCCTTTTCTTAATCATACTAGAAAAGTGTTGCATTAGTAACTTGAACCCTACCAATTCCATAATGTATAACTTTTTCTTATTTAAAGAAAAAAGGGCTGGTAATTATAAAGAGCGAAATTATAATATAATAAAAAATAGAAAGTTTTATTTTTTTTATGATAAGTATTAATCCAAATAATACCATTTTTATAATCCTTTCTTTTGAAGGACCGGATTTATATTCCCAAGCCGGAGGGCTGGGGGTAAGAATAACAGAGTTATCTAACAGTTTAGCGGAAAACGGATATATAACGCATCTTTTTTTTATCGGCGATCCTTATAAAGTTGGAGAAGAAAAAGCTTGTAAGGATAAGTTAATTTTACACCGCTGGTGTCAATGGATTAGCCAGTATCATTTGGGGGGAGTGTATCAAAATGAACTGGGAAAAGTTTGGGATTATGAAAGATCTATTCCTCCTTATTTATTAGAATATATTATTAAACCGGCGACATTTCAAGGAAAATTAGTGGTGATTTTAGCGGAAGAATGGCATACCGCAAGCACAGTGATTAATTTAAATAGTTTGTTAAAACAAAACAATTTAAGAGAAAAAGTGATTATTTTTTGGAATGCCAATAATATTTTTTCTTTCTGGAGAATTCCATGGAATGAACTTACTTCAAGCGCCAGTATAACCACAATCAGCCGTTATATGAAACATTATATGTGGAATTTTGAATTAAATCCTTTAATCATTCCCAATGGAATCTCCCCTCGTTTCCTAAAGAAAGTTGATTTAAAGAAAGTTGAAAAACTTAAAGAGATTATTCGCTCTAAAAAACTTTTAGTAAAGGTAGGGCGTTATGATCCGGATAAACGCTGGCTTATGGCTGTTCATTCTATTTATGAACTTAAAAAACAAAATTATCAGCCTTTTTTAATTATGCATGGTGGAGTAGAATCTCATAGAATAGAGGTTTTAAATTATGCTAAGAACTTAAATTTAAAAATAAAAGAATTCTCTTTAAATCCATTTTCTTTCGAAAAATTTTTAGAATTAATTAATAAGCATAAAGAAGCGGATGTTTTAGAATTGATTTCTCATATACCGGAAGAAATCTTGCATTTACTATTTAATGCCGCCGAAGCTGTTTTAGCCAATTCAGGACATGAACCTTTTGGCTTAGTTGGTTTAGAAACAATGGGGGCAAAAGGGATAGCTTTTACCGGCTGTACCGGCGAAGATTATGCCAGGAATTTTGAAAATGCCATAGTTTTAGAAACTGATAACTATAGAGAAATCAGCGCTTATCTTTTAGAATTAGAAAAAAATCCTCACTGGAAAGAAGAAATTAGAAAAAATGCTTATCAAACCGCTAAAAATTATACCTGGGATAAAATTTTACAAAAATTAATTCATAAATTAGAATTTGTTTATTCTTTATCTGACAGAATACCGCCGCCGCGTAACGTCAGGAGTGGATGAATGTCAGCCCATAGAAGAGCGAAGGTAAATTATATTACCCCCCGATGTGATAAATCGAGGCGAAAGGTACGAATTACCCCCTATAAAAGCGGAAGTTTCTATTCTTTAAATAATTTATAGTTTGGCAAAATAATGCTAGGTGAATAGTTGATAGAAAATAGAAAAATGAGAAAAAAAAATTCATTAGCCTTCTGGATTTTCTTGATAGCGCTGACATTGGCAATTATATATATTTTATTAGACTTCCATTATACAAATTTAATCAATAAGGAGCTGGCTAGAATTAAAAACCTTGGAGAGCCGTTAACTTTATCCGATATAACCCCGGAAGAAATACCGCTCCAAGAAAACGCGGCTTATTTCTATCATCCTGCCATAGAGCATATATCTTATAATAGCCTTGATTATATTGATTATAATTCTGAAGAGCCTGAAACTTTAATAAATGCTTTTAAAAAAGAAAGTGATAAAGTAAATAAATCTTTAAAAGAAAATAGATTGGTTTTTGAATTGTTAAAATTAGGCTATGAAAAACCAAAATGCCGCTATAATTTAAGATATAATTCAAGCGAGAGTAACAGTAAAATGAAATTATTAAACTTTATCGCCTGCCGCTCTATCGTATATGAGGTAAATTATAAGGCTGCAAGCTTAATACTAGAAAATAAACCTGAAAAAGCGGTTGAAATTTTAGCGCAGGGACTTAGATTTGCTAGAAGCATAACAATGCAGCATACTTTACTTGAATATATGATGAAAATTAACATGGAAGCCTATTTAATGACCCCCTTAAAATATATGCTGGAAAAAAATATAAAAACAAACTATCAGCCCGTTTTAAATGAAATTAATGCTATTTTAAGGGAACAAAAAATAGAATTCACTAAGGTTCTAATGACAGAAAGAGCGCTGACAATAGATTTTTATGAAAATTCACTAAAATCTTATTTAGAGCCATTACTTCTAACCCGACCAAACTATTTACATGAAATTCTATCTTTTTTATTGAACCTGCCTTTTTCAAAACCATTAATAAATATAGAAACTTTATCTTTTTTAAAATATTCCAAACAATATATTGAAGATCTAAGGGCTTACAGAGAGCCTTCTGCAACACCAAAAGAAATGGAAAAAAATTTTATTTTTACGTTGAATATAGCGGCAAACGCTTCTAGAGCATTTTATCAGCATAAAAAAACTCTCCAAAAATTTAGCAAACTCAAACAAGCTCTAGAAAAATTATAATAGAAGTGTTTGCTTAATTTTGACAATGACGTCAATAGTTAAAATCTTGCGAATTTTTTACGAGACTAATCGCTAATTAAGGGGGAAATTATGGAAAAAACATTAATTTTAGTTAAGCCTGATGGAATAATGAAAGGATTAATCGGAGAAATCTTAAGCCGATTTGAAAAAAGAGCTTATAAAATTATAGCTTTAAAATTTATCCGTGTATCAGAAGACAAAGCTCAAAAACTTTATGCTCCTCATTTTGGCAAGCCGTTTTATGAACCTTTGATAAAATATATTACCAGCGGACCGGTTGTTTCTATAGTTATAGAAGGGGATGATATTATTAAACAAGCTAGAAAAATTATTGGAGCCACTAATCCTAAAGAAGCCTCCCCGGGCACCATTCGAGGAGATTTTGCTCAAAAAATTGAGTATAATTTAATTCACGGAAGCGACTCGGAAGAATCGGCTCAAAGAGAAATTCCTATATTTTTCTCTCCAGAAGAATTGCTTTCTTACGAACTTAATTCAGCCTATTTTTAGCCTATAAAATATAAAAATTATTATGGAAAATAAAGGGATACTTTATCTTTGCGCAACCCCAATCGGTAATTTAGAAGATATTACTTTAAGAACGCTTAGAATTTTAAAAGAAGCGGATTACATTATTTGCGAAGATACCCGCCAAATTTTGAAGCTTTTAAATTATTACCAAATCAAAAAAAAATTAATTACTTACTATCGGCATAACTTTGAAAAAGTTAAAGAAAAAATTTTAAATCTTTTAGAAGAAGGCAATAAAATCGCCCTGGTTTCCGATGCCGGAACGCCTTGTTTTTCCGACCCCGGCGAAGAATTGGTAAGAACGGCTTATGAGAAAAAAATCAAGGTAATCCCTGTTCCGGGCGCTTGCGCGGCTGTAACAGCTTTAAGCGCCAGCGGATTACCGTCTAATAAATTTATTTTTGAAGGGTTTCTACCTGCCGGTAATTCACAAAGAAAGCTTATTTTAAATAACTTAAAAAAAGAAAACCGAACAATTATCTTTTATCTTCCTCCGCATGATCTTGTAAAAATATTAAAAGAAATTTATCAAATTTTAGGAGAAAGGCATATTTGTTTAGCAAAAGAATTAACTAAATTTTTTGAAGAAATTAAAATTGGATATATTTCCGGATTTATTGAAGAGTATCAAAAACAAAAAGAAGCTCTTAAAGGAGAATATACCTTAATTATCGCTCCTTCTACTTCTAAAATTAAAGAAGAACCCAAAATTTTAGAAGTTATTAAAAAAAGCCATACTAAAAAAGATTTTATAAAAAATTTAAGTTCAGAATTTAAAATCTCTAAAAAAGAAATTTATAAATTTTTCTTAAAATGGGAAAAATAAAAGAAATTTTTCAGCTTCAAGCTCCTTTTCCTCCCGGAGGGGATCAGGTTCCAGCTATTAAGAAATTAGTCGAAGGATTAAAGCAAGGCTGTAACTTTCAAACTTTATTGGGAGTAACCGGTTCAGGAAAAACTTTCACTATGGCTAATTGTATCAGTCAGCTGGAGAAACCAGCTTTAATAATTTCTCATAACAAAACTTTGGCGGCTCAATTATGCGCGGAATTAAGAGAGTTTTTTCCCTTAAACGCGGTAGAATATTTTGTAAGTTATTATGATTATTATCAGCCGGAAGCTTATATTCCTTCAAGAGATATTTACATTGAAAAAGACTCGTCAATTAATGAAGAAATTGACCGTTTAAGACATAGAGCCACTTCAGCTATACTTTCCCGCAAAGATGTAATTATTGTGGCTAGCGTTTCTTGTATTTACGGCTTGGGCAGTCCTGAAGATTATAAAGAAACTCTTTTAATTTTAAAGAAAAACCAAATCATAAAACAATCGGAAATCTTAAAATTATTAACAGAAATGTATTATTCAAGGAATAATTTAATTTTAAAGCGAGGAGAATTTAGAGTTTTAGGAGAAATTTTAGAAATTTATCCGGCTGGCGAAGAAAAAATCATTAAAATAGAATTTTTTGGAGATTTTATTGAAAAAATTAAAATTCTTAATCCTGTTTCAGGGGAGGTAAATTTAATTGAAGAAATAATTATTTATCCGGCTAAACATTTTATTACCCCTCTTCCTAAATTGCATAAAGCCATAGAATCCATTAAAGAAGAATTAGCTAAACAACTGGAAGTTTTTAAAAAAGAAGGCAAGCGCTTGGAATACGAGCGTTTGAAAAAACGCACTGAATATGATTTAGAGTTGTTAAAAGAAGTAGGTTATTGCAATGGAATTGAAAATTATTCCCGGCATCTTTCGGGAAGAAAACCCGGCGATGCGCCTGCTACTTTATTAGATTATTTTCCAGGTGATTTTCTTACTATTATTGATGAATCCCATGTAAGTTTACCTCAAATTAGAGGGATGCACTCAGGAGATCGCTCCCGAAAAAAAAATTTAATTGAACACGGTTTTCGTCTTCCTTCGGCTTATGACAACCGTCCTTTAACCTTTAGTGAATTTATGCATAAAATTTATCGGGTAATTTTTGTTTCCGCTACTCCGGGAGATTATGAAATAAAAAATTCTAAACAAATAGCAGAGCAAATTGTTCGTCCTACCGGCTTAGTTGATCCAAAAATTATTATTCGTCCTGTTGAAGGACAGGTTAAAGATTTAATTAAGGAAGCTGAAGAGAGGATTAAAAAAAATGAAAGAGTTTTAGTAAACACCTTAACTAAAAAAATGGCTGAAGACCTGGCGCAGCATTTAGCTCTTCAAGGAATTAAAGTGAGATATTTACATTCAGAAATTGGCACTTTGGAGAGGATTGAAATATTAAGAAATTTACGTTTAGGGAAATTTGATATTTTAGTGGGAGTTAATCTTTTAAGAGAAGGTTTAGATTTACCTGAAGTTTCTTTAGTGGCTATTTTAGACGCCGATAAAGAAGGATTCCTGCGCTCCGAAACTTCTTTAATTCAAACTATGGGAAGAGCGGCTAGAAATGTTAGCTCAGCGGTAATATTATATGCCGATAAAATGACTTTAAGCATTCAAAACGCGGTAAATGAAACTAACCGCCGCGATATTTTAGAAACTAAGGCAGTTAAATTTACTAATTTAAAAGATAAAAAAGATTTAAGTTTAAAAGCTTTAAAAAAATTAGCTTTTGATTTAGAGGCATCTATGAAAACTTCCGCAAAAAATTTAGAATTTGAAAAAGCCGCCGCCCTTCGGGATGAAATGTATAAAGTGCGCGAAGAAATTCAAAAAAAAGAAAAAGAAGAAAATTTTTTGCCCCGAATTAATTTATACTAAATTCAAAACAAAAACACATATACAGGTTAAAAAAAATTCTAAATTTTAATATCTAAATTTAACTTAAAGAATTCAGGAGCCAGAATCCAGAAGACAGAATAATTCAAAAAATAAAAAATGCAGACACACTTATTAAAAGATTTTCTTAATTTCTACTTTCGGATAATAATGTTTAATAATTTCTTCGCAGTTAAATCCGCTTTCAGCCATTCCCCGCGCTCCTTCTTGACATAATCCTACGCCATGACCCCAGCCTCCGCCGTAAAATGTAAAAATATCTTCTCTTCTTTCAATAAAAAATAAACTGCTTTGCAGTCCGCCCAGTCCCACTTTTCCTCCATTAAAAAGCCAGCGGATAGCGTCTTTTTCTATTTGATAGGCAGCCTGGCTTCCGGTAATTTCTAAAATCTGCACCCTTCCATTGGGAGAACGTTTTAAAATCTTTAAATCCTGCAGATCCCCAAAATCGCTATATTTATCTTTTAAATATACCGGCAAACTAATTTTAAAAATTTTCTCTAATTCTTCTTTAGTATAACTTTCCCGCCACCTGAATCTTCCGGCTTTTTGGCAATAACTTAAAGGAGGATTTAAAATAAAATTTTTGAAGTCTTCTTCATTAAGAAAATTAATCTTTGAATTATCCGCCCTATCATTAACTGAAATTAAATATGGTATTTCCTGCTTCTTATTCCATACTTTAGTTATCGCTTCGGTTATCCCTCCGCAGCAAGAATGAAAGGTGGTATAAGCAAATTTATCTCCAAAAAAAGCCGCTAACCCTTCAGTTTCTAAAACCGCTTTAGTAGTAGCTTCGCTTTCTGACATCAAGCCTTCATACACCTGGCAATCTACAGTATCGCAAAGATCATATCCCGAATTTTGATGTTTATTTAAATTAGCTAAGGCAAAAGTGCGGTTGACTATAGCCATAGCTTTTAAAGCTTCCGGAGGATATAATTTGGGCATTTCGTTGGGAAGCACTCCCGCAAGATATTCTTCGAGAGTAAGCTGATTAATAACTTGAAAGCCCTCTTTGTCAGGCAATAATTTTAAATCTCCCCGATAAGTTTTAATTTTAAAAGTTTCGTTAGAATTTAAAGAAATTAAGTTAATCTTTCTTTCTTTAGCTTTAATTTTTAATTCAGAAGCGCTTACCGCTAAAAGTTCGTTATTTTCAGAATAAATTTCTAAATTGGGAGATTGATAATTAACTTTAACTAATTCTCCGGAAGACTTATTTAAAATTATCTTATTTTCCGCTTCGATTTGATAATCTGAATCAGCCGAAATAGAAATTGAATTTAAAGTTTTCCCAATGCCAATCTTTATTTCTTTACCTTGAGGTAAAATTTCTAATTTAGAATTAAACGGAGAGAAATAAGTTATTTTTTTTAATTTTAAAGTTTCTTGATTTAAATTAACTATATTGGGAATAAGTAAATTTAAAAGTTCGGCGATTAATCCTCTTACTTGAGGACTTGAGCTATTTTCGGGAGCAAATAAATTTTCCGCTGAATAAATGCAATTTTTATTAGAGTTTAAAATAATTGCTCCTGAATAATCTTTTAACTCGGAATAATTTTTCCCATCTTTATTTAAAAAATAAGCTAAAATTTCTGAATCTTTATGCGCTTTAACCATCATGGCGGTATTTCTCCCCAATTGCAGGAGAGGATATTTTTCTTTAAAATTTTCTTTTATAAAAGTTAAATACTCGCATTTAGGGGAAAGATTATTCCAGCGGTAAAAATCCGCTCCGAAAATTTTAGCTAATTGAAAATTATTAATTTCTCCCGCCAATTGATTGTTCTCATCTCGATAAGAAGACTGATATAAAGCAAAGAGTTTCCCGCCTTGATTTAAAAACTCTTCTATATTTTTAGAAGAGGCCTTGCTTAAACAACGGATATTGGGCAAAATAATTAATTTAAAACGAGGGATTTCTTTTTCTAAATCTTGAGCGCTTATTTCTTTATAATTCACCTGCAGCGCTTTTAAGGTATTTAGCGCTCCTTGATATTCCCATTCTCCGATTTTTCCAAAAAAACGCAAACTTTCTTGGCTTTTAACTAAGGCAACTTCTTCTCCTTCTTGAGAATAAATTAAAGAGCCAAACAGAAAAAATAAACTAATAATGGAAATAAGGACAAAAAATTTAATCTTATGATTTTCTAACAAATTCTAAAGCCTTTCTTAAATTGTTTTCATTTTGTTTTAATAAGCCGTCAGCTTGAATTTTAGAAAAATTGCCCAGATGCATTAATAAAGCTATTTTTATATTTCCCTTAGCTTTTCTTAAAAGCTCTTGGGCTTTTTCTTGATTTAAACCGCTAAGTTCTTGAAGCATGCTTAAACTTCTTTTTTTTAATTTTAAATTTACCGGCATAAGACTAACCATATAATTCCCGTAAACTTTTCCTAATTTAATCATTGCAGCCGTGCTTAACATATTTAAAACTAGTTTTTGGGCTGTGCCGGCTTTTAAACGCGTAGAACCTCTGATTATTTCGATTCCAACCAGCGGAATAATAGAAACTTTAGCCCATTTTGTAATATCAGCCTTAGGATTAGAGGTGATTGCTATTGTATCTGCTCCTAAGCTTTTGGCATATTCTAAAGAGGACGCAACAAAAGGAGTTGAACCGCTGGCAGAAATACCCGCTAAAATATCTTTAGAAGAAAATTTATATTTTTTTAATTCAATAAGAGCATTTTTTTTAGAATCTTCCGCTCCTTCTACTGATTGATAAAGAGCTTTTTCTCCGCCGGCAATTATTCCCCTGACTAAGCTTGGCGGTGTTCCAAAAGTAGGCGGACATTCTGAGGCATCTAAAATCCCCAGCCGGCCGCTTGTGCCAGCGCCTATATAAAAAAGTCTTCCTTGATTTTTTAAACTATTAATAATTAATTTTACGGCTTTTTCAATTTTAGGAATTTCTTTTTTTACCGCTATTGCCACCTTTTGATCTTCATTATTCATTAATTTAAGAATTTCTAAAACACTTAAATGATCCAACTCTTTTTTTAAAAATAATTTATTTTCATTCATTTAATTAGGATTGCCTGCAAGTAATTCTCTGGCTTGTTTGAGGGCGGATTGCCCATCTAACAATCCATAAGTTTTAGAATCGATTACCGCGATAGGCTTATTAAAAGCTTTAGCAATTTCAGAAAATCTGTTTAAACGATGTCTTACCTGCGGTCCCACCAGCAAAACATCATATTGATTAATAATTTCTTCTAAGGCTTCAGAACCGCTTGAATCAATTATAATTTCCTCTTGAGATTCTTTAGCGGTTTTGCGCATTGCCTGGACCAATAAACTGGTTGACATCCCCGCAGAACAAATTAAAAGAATTTTCATAAAAACTCCTCCTCTTAAATAATCTTAGAAAAGTTTAAAAACTTATTACTAAATATATATCAATATCAAGAAGCAAACCCAATCATATATTACATTTGGCAGCGGGTCGGATAAATCCGACCCTTACATCCCCTTATGTTAGCTGTAGGGGGGTTGTCCAAAAAATTCCTTTTTAACCTTGCTGGCTTAAGCGGGTTCAATAAATTGAACCCCTACAAATCAAACCCGTTTTACTTATTTTTTAACTATTCAGATTCTTCTTTAGATTCTTTGCCGCTTTCTTCTTTGATAAGCAGTTTGCCCTGAACATTCCCTTCTGCCTTTACAGTTTCTTCTGTTAAGTACATATAAGCTTCATCGGCGCTGATCCAATTATCTTTTTCTTGTTCGATATTTACATTTCCAATTAAATGAATAAAATCTTTTTTTTGTTTATAATGGGCTTGATTGCAAAAAATACGTTTGTTTTTTTGTTTAATTTTAACATTTTTTGAAGCAAAAATTTCTTGTTTTTCCCAAAAAAATTCCATTTCTTCACAGCTTAAAGTTAGAGGCGCTTGTTTTTCTTTAACAAGTTCTTTTTTATTTTTAAGTCCTTTAGTAGTTCATTTCTTTTGCGGTTAAAATTGTTTCCGGCTGGGTAATTTTTATTCCCCCAGTTAGATTCCCTATATTTTTTTTATAATCATATTCTGCATAAGGAGCGGTAATTATAATATCTTTATAAGTAAATCGGGGATTTTCTAAATTTAAAAGTTGTTTTTTTTCATCATATTGCATGCTTTTAGCATTAATTAAAATCTCATATTTTTTTTCTTCTTTTAAATTTTTGGCAAAAGCAAAATTAGTAAATAAACATAATAATAAAATTAAGCTTAAAAGAAGCGTTTTTAAAAGATTAATCATTTATTTATTAAACTCCTTAATAAAATTATACCAGCTTGGAGAAGCCCCCTGAGATAGAAAAGTTAAATCTTGATAAGAATTCTCAGATAAATCTTCCCATGTTTTTTCTTTAGAATTAACCATGGGGAAGAAAATGGAAATTCCACCGCTTTCCTTAATTTTTCCGCCGGTATATCCTTTTAATAAAACTACTTTATTTATAGTTTCTTTTAAATCAAGCGCGCGTTTAGTAATGGATGGATTTAAATCGGCTAGAATTATTTTATTTGCAAAATCCGCTAAATCTATAAAATTTGGTTCATAATAAGTTAAACTGTTTTTGCGGATATTTTTTATGTCAGGCTTATATATTTTATAAATTCTTAAAATTTCTTGAGAAAAACTCTCCATTTTTTCAGCTAATTCCCGCATATAATAAAGATTTAAAACTGCCATAATTTCATTTTGATAACCTTTGATAGTATAAAATTTAATGTATTGAGTAAGAATATTTTCCGATAGCTGGAGAGGATTTAAATCAGGATGATTTTTTAAAAATTTAATAATCTCTCTATAAGGCCAGCCTTCAGCCGCAGAACTTTCAGGAGAGGCGATTAAAATTCCCGGAGGATTCATTAAATCTTTAAATTCATAAGCTATTTCCGTCATACCCATTAGACAAGCGTCAAAGCCGAGTATATCAATTTTTTCTTTTTCGGTCTTTAAAATTTTTTTAAGTTCAAATAAAAAATTTTTATTTAGAAACCCGAGGCTTTTATATCCATTTCCATGAGCGCTAATATTTAAGAGATAATATTCGCCGGGAAAATATTCAAAAGCAATTTTAAGAAAATCAGCTAGATTTTCTTGAGGATTTAATTTTTCATAATGTTTTAAAATTAAGCTGTATTTAGGGATTTGTTCCGGGAAGAATTCATTTTCCGCTAAAAAAATTCTTCCCTTAATATTGCCGGAACTTGCTCTTTACCCCTTAAATATAATAAATCCGCGCTTTTATGAGGAAATTTTCTTAAAAATAAAGCCATTAAATTAATTTTAGCCTCAGAGCCTTCTTTTTCTAAATCGGCTAAATTAGCTTTAAGATAACTTTCTAAATTACTATTTCCATCTAAATGAGTTAAAATACACCATTTAGCTTTAGGAAATTTAGGAATATTTTCCGATATTTCTAAAATATATAAATAAGTTTTTAATATTTTATCTTTATAATTAATAATAGCTTCAATTTTAGAAGGGATTTTTTGATTAATTTCTAAATAAAAATAACCTTCCTGATTAGAATAAATTATTTGTTCCCGGTTATTGATTATAAAACTGACCTTTGCCGCTATGCCTTGATTTTTAGGATTTAAAGAGGGGCTATTTTCTAATGAATAATCTTCTTCCCCTTTAAGGGGATAAATAAATAATATAAAAAATAAAATTAAAAAAAATGAAAAAAATTTCCGCATGAATTAAGAATTTCGGCGGTTTTATTGAGGATTCCTTTTAAGCTTATAGACACTAAAGATAATCGTAACCTTGCGCTTCTTTATAACGGGTTTCGGTTCTTTCTTTTAGATAATTAATTTCCAATTGTTTTTGAGAGGCCTGCTTTTGATATTTCTTTTTTAATTTTAAAAGAAAATTTATTTCTTCATTCCAGGCTGGATTTTCTAATTTTTTAAAATTTCCAGTTATGTTAGCCTTAACTTTTATGATTAATCCTTGATTTAAATGGCAATTTTCATGAATTAAAACAGAAACAATTTGAACCGCTCTTTCAAAGATTTGGCGTTTCCCCAAGAGAGTATTAGAAGGCGCTTGTTTTACGCTTTCTTCGTTAAAAAGATTCGGGTTTAAATAAATTACGTTTTTTCCGCCTTCAAATTTTAAATTGCCAAGGTCTCCGTTTTTAATTAAAAATGAATCTACTTTAATTTGTCCTTTATTAAGTAAATCCATTATTTGACTTTGCTCATTAAGGTAGCCCAATTCTCTTAAAGGCAAAGAAGAAAAAGCTTCATTAATATATTTTTCTTCTTTAAAATTTAAAATTCTTTTAGAAGAATTCCCTAAAAATTTAATTGCCTTATTTAAATTTAAATTAAAGTTATCAATCCGCATATTATTATTTACCGACAAATTTAAAATTGTAAATAAGCTAAGTTAAAAATTAACAAAATTAATGAAATTAACATTTTTTTTACAAATATTTAACATTTTGTTAATAAATAAGACTTTACTTTATTTTTTTTTGTCGGTAAAATTAAATTGTGATTCATATAAATTTGAATCAGCAAATATTGATTAAAATAAAATTTTTAGGAGGTTTATAAAATGTCTAATACGCTTAATCCAAATTCTCAAATCAAAGGAAATATCGATGATCAAAATGCTTTAAGAATTTCCAGAGAATATTATAAAATTAGACGTTATCTAACCGAAAACCCGGAAGCTAAAGAAATTCCCGGAGAGTTAATTGGAACAAAAGGAACTTTACAAATTAAGGTTTTAGAAAAAGAAAGAGACAGCAACAGCTTAAAACCTATCCCCAGAAGTTTTATAGTTAGTAAAGAAGCTAAAAACGAAAAAGATGCCTGGCAAAGTCTTTATACAAAAGGAAATAAATATCAAGGTGTAATGGGTAGATTAAGCGGAGAAAATTCTATTTCTAAGCAGTTTATTAATGGAAAAGGGGAGTCTAAAGTAGTTGATGTAGTTACTAATTATGCAGGAACTGAAAGTAAATTAATGCGCGCTAAAAATCTTCCTCAGCTAAGTTTAAAAAAAGCCAAAAATGGTATGTTTATAATAAAAAAAGATCCTCTAAAACCTGTAATTAAAGAGAAATATGAAGATCCTCAAAGAATAGTTTATAAAAGCGAACTTGTTTTTGACTTTGTTAGAGATAATCCGAAAGTTTCAAGAATGCCAGATCCAAATGGCGGAAAAGGGACGGTAGAAATATTAAGCCGCAAAAAAAATCCTGAAACTGGAATAGAAGAAGTAATTATCCAAAAAGTAAGTTTAGATGGGAAAAAAGGCTGGAAGGAAGTTTATACTAAGCATAGACGAAATTTAGGAAGTTTATCGGAAACCTGCACCATTCTTGAACATATTTCTACTGACCCTAAAAAATCGCGTCAAGCTGTTATTTTTACTCCTGACCTTAAATGGCAAAAATCTCCTCGAGTAAGCTTTACTCCTCTTCAAGATAGATACCTTATTCCAGATTCTCAAAAACCGGGGAAATTAATAGAGCCAACTGTAATGAAAGCTTATAACCGCTAAACAAGTTAAAAACAAGCTCAAAAGACTTTTTTTTGAGCTTGTTTTTAAAAAAAAAGATTAGCCGGCATATTTATACTTTTAATAATTACTTTTTATTCTATACAGCTTTTATTTTGAGAACCTTTAGAAGTTAAAAAAATATGAATTTGCTCTATAGTTTCAGTAAGAGCGCTAACAATTATTGCTCCTAAAGAGCCGTTAGAATAAATATAAGTTCGTATGCCTTCTTTTAAAAAACAAGCCGGAAAAGCTCCTGTAGAATTAACTGTTTTTTCAGGCAGATTTTTCTTAATAATTTTTAAATTATCAGCGGCCCTTACTAATAATTTACCGCAATCTTGACTTAAATTTCTAAAAAACTGGCTGAATCTTGGACCAAAAAATGGACCCAGCCCTCCTGATAAGGCGCATATTATACTGCCAAGCCCTGCCCCTAAAGGAACAAAGCCTGAGGCAGCCAATACTCCTCCTAGAATTGCTCCGCTTATTGCTCCTAAAATTAATTTATTTTTATTAGAATTTGCATATTTTGAGGCAATTGCAGAGGCTATTCCGCCTGCCACCTTGCTTACTCCCGGCATAAATAATCCGTCAAGCATTACCGCTCCGCCGCCTGAGTCGCGCACAATTGATTTAGCCTCCCCCCGAAACATGGTAAATGTTCCTAAAAGGCCGCCTTCTACCAAAGCGCCCGCAATTCCTAAAGGTCCGGCATGGCTTCCTAAAACTCCTCCCATAATCTACCACTTAAAGTTCCTATTAAAAAGCCTAATTTATCAGAATTAGTTTTATTTTTTATTAAGATTCCTAAAGAAGATGAGACAATTGAACTTATTCCCCCGCCTAACCCATAAAGAGCATATCCCATAGGAAAAGCATGAATTCCGGCTTGAAAATATGAACTAGCTTCTAAATCGCCAGAAGTGCTTTCGCGAGGCAATGTATAATCATCAAGCTTTTTAAGATAAGATTTAAAATTATTTTTAGCAGGAGTTAAGTCCATAATTTTCATAGATTTAGCTTAACATATATAAGGAAAATAAATAAATATAAAAATGTTAAAAAATTATTAAATTTTAGCTAAAAAAAATTTGACTCGCCCCCCCCCGTGATATAATTTAAGTATATAAAAATAAAATATAAAGGGAGGAAAAAATATGAGTATTGAAAAAACAGGTCAAGTGGGCCCATCAAAAGATATTTTAGCTCAAGCGATTTCTCAGCCTAAAGCTAAAAAAATCAATAAGGATTCAGCCTCTGACAAAACAGAAGGAGCAAAAAAAGTATTATTTGAATCCCAATATACTACACCTTTCGGGAAAGCAATGCAGTCTATGCGGGAAGCAATGGGAGAAATTCAGAAATCCCCGGAATTTGCGGAAATATTAAAAGATAAAAATTTTCAAGCTAAAACAACAGCTCTAGCTGAAGAATACAAAAAAGCAATTGAATCCAATCCAGAATTGCTGGCAAAACTTGAACATGAAATCCCCTCACATGAGATAGCGGGTAAGGCTTCCTGCTTGTCCTATGCATATAAAGATGAAGAGAAGACAGACTGGTTAGTGTTTTTAACGATTATCTACTATACGCTTATAAAGCCAAAATAAAAAGAGGATTAACTAATTTGAGCAATCCAATTTCCGGCGCTTTTAATAATAATAATATAAACTCTCTTGCTTATATAGAAGCAAGAGAGTTAGCTGGCGCGCCGTCGGAAACAAAAGATCAAACCAGCGAAAAAGTAAATAAACTTAAAAAGTTATTTGCAAAAAAAGAAGCTGAAAAATTAAAAGAAGCGGAAACTGCAATCAATCAGTATGATTTCCAAGAGATAAAAAAAACTCTTCAAAAAATAGAAAACCCCCAGGCTTCTTTATTCCTTTTGGAACTGGTTTCTACTTTTGAGAAAATTCCCCCCGCCCTTAACATAGCTGAATTTTTACCTGCCGATTCAAACCCTGAGAACGAAACTCTCAAAAATCTAAAAAAAAAATTATCTCAAATCCCGCCAGTATATTTAGAACTCCTTAAAAAAAGGAACTGGAAAATCTTAGCCATAAAAAATGAAGAAGATTTAATAAAAAGCCCTGTTTTGGAAA
>JACPDS010000075.1:2864-3835 GCA_016183885.1 Armatimonadota bacterium | reverse complement strand
AATGATCTATCTCGAAATTAAAAAATAAAAAAAGATAATGCATCCGATATTTTTAACTATTAAATTTAAAATTGCCGGAATGGCAATCGGACCGTTTACTATCTATTGGTATGGAGTTATTTTAGTAATTGCCTTTATTCTGGCATTTTATCTTTTTTATAGAAGAACTTGCAAAGCAAAAATTTTATCAAAAGACGATATTTTAGATTTAGGGACGTATCTTTTAATTTTTGGGCTGCTTGGCGCAAGACTTCTCTGGGTATTGATTAATTTTAAAAAACAAAATTTTATTGACGCTCCTTTAGAAATTATTAATTTAAGAGCCGGCGGACTTTCCTGGCACGGAGCTTTATTAGGGGGTCTGCTGGTTGCTTTTTGGTTTAGCAAAAAGAAAAAAATAAATTTTGGGAAGTTATTAGATCTTCTTTCCCCTTCTTTTGTTTTGGGATTAGCCATAGGAAGAATAGGCTGTTTTTTGGGAGGCTGCTGCGGAGGAATAAAAGCCAAAGGAGTTTTAGAAAAATTTTATACTCAATGTTTTTTAGGGGGCAATCATCCCGCTCAAATTTATGAATTTTTTTTAGACCTAATTATATTATGGGTATTATTTAAATTAGAAAAGAAAATAAAATTTAATGGAGAACTTTATTTATTTTTTTTGCTTTTATATTCATTGGCGCGTTTCAGCGTAGATTATTTTAGAATAGATACCATACCTTTAGGAATTTTTAGTTTGGCCCAAATTTTCAGCCTTTTAGTAATTTTGATTTGTGGATTTTTGATTTTAAAATTGCGTTTTAATGGCAGATAAAAAAGTTCTTTTTATTTTCTTAATTTTATTTCTTTTTACTTTTTTATTACAATCCTTTAGACTGCATATCCCTTCAAAAATTTATTTTGACGAGACCTATTATGTTGCGGCCTCCAAAGAATACCTTAATTTTAAACAAGATTCTAATTGGGTTCATCCT
>JACPDS010000075.1:0-2828 GCA_016183885.1 Armatimonadota bacterium | reverse complement strand
TAATTGCGTTTTCAATTAAAATTTTTGGCGATAATCCCGCCGGATTCAGGATGATGGGAGTAATTTTAGGAAGCTTAATGGTCTCTTTGCTTTATCTTTTAGCTTATGAGATGTTTAAAAATCAATTTAAAGCCGTTTTGTCAGCTTTATTTTTAGCTTTAGATTTTTTGCATTTTGTTCAAAGCAGAATTGCCGCTTTAGATATATATTTAAGTTTCTTTAGTTTTAGCTCTTTTTACGCCTTTTATTTATATCTAAAGAATCAAAGATTAATTTATTTAATTTTTTCTGGAATATTTTTAGGAATGGCTTTTAGTTGTAAATGGAATGCTATATTGGGAATCCTGGCTATTTTTATAATTTATGCCAGCTGCTATAAAAAACTAAGTTTAAATGTTGCTCCGGGCAGATTTCTTTTAATTTATGCTCTAACTACTTTGAGTTTTTATTTCTTTAGTTATACGCCTTCGTTTTTAAAAGGATTAACTTTTAAAAATTTTTTATTGTATCATTCTAGAATTTTGCATTTCCATTATCTTGAATCTTTCCGGCATCCCTATATATCGCATTTTTATGCCTGGCCGTTATTAATTCGTCCTATCTGGTATTTTTATAAAGAAATTAATTTAAAAGTTCAAGGGATTATTGCTATAGGCTCTCCATTTTTTTGGTATAGTTTTCTTGTTTTTTTTATTTATTTAATTTATCAAAATTTTAAAAAATTTAATCTAGAATATACTTTTTTAATTCTAAATTATCTTAGCTTATATTTATTCGGGATGATTTCCGTTCAGGGAGGTTTTTTTTATTATATGCTTCCATGCGTCCCATGGATGGCCTTAATTAGCGCAGCGGCTTTAAACAAAATTTTTAATAAAACCTTAATGATAATTTATTTTATAATTATCATTATGTTCTTTATTTGCTTTTATCCAATTCTATCCGCTTATCCAATTGGCAAAGCTTTTTTTAATAAATTAATCTGGTTTAGAAATTGGATTTAAAATGCAAAAAATAAAAGTTAAAGAAAAAGAAGCCCGGCGTTTGGATTTATATTTAATCCCGTATTTAAATTTAAGCCGCAGTCAAATTAAAAATTTAATTTTAAAAAAGAATATTTTAATAAACAACCTGCCCGCTAAACCAAGTTATAAAGTAAATTTCGAAGATGAAATTGAAGTTTTTATCCCTGAATTAGAAGAATCTAAAATAACCCCTTTAAATTTAATTCTGGAAATTCTTTATGAAGACAAAGATCTTTTGGTAATTAATAAACCTCAAGGATTGGTCGTTCATCCCGCTAAAAGCGTAAAAACCAAGACTTTGGTAAATGCTTTAATTTATCACTGTAAAGATCTTTCAGGAATTGGAGGAGTGCTTCGTCCGGGAATAGTTCATCGTTTAGATAAAGATACCAGCGGCATAATGGTAATTGCTAAAAATGATAAAAGCCATTTGGATTTAAGCAACCAATTTTCTCAAAGAAAAATAAAAAAAGAATACTTAGCTTTAATTCACGGAACGCCTAAAGGAGAAAAAGGAGAGATTGCGTCCCCAATAGGACGTCATCCTAAAATGCGAAAAAAAATGGCTGTAATAAGTACAGGCAAATTAGCCAAGACTTATTTTGAAATAATTGAAAAGTTTAAAGATTTTACTTTAATTAAAGTAAAAATTTTTACCGGGAGAACCCATCAAATCAGGGTGCATTTAAATTCTATCGGGCATCCCGTAGTAGGCGATCAGACTTACGGGAAAAAAAGTAATTTATTTGGAATAAATTCTCAAATGCTGCATGCGGAAGTTTTAGGATTTATTCATCCTGAAACTAAAGAATATTTAGAATTTAAGGCTGTTCTGCCGGAGCGATTTAAAGAAATTCTTAAAATATTAAAAAAAAGCGCATGAAATGTGCGAAATAGGCCGCTCTCCTGCCGGGGCGATCCTGTTTATTTTTTAATTACAATTACTCGACAGGGAGCTTTTTGTAAAACATAACTTACCGTGCTTCCAAAAATTAATTCTCCAAATCTTGATTTAGTAGTCATTCCTATAATAATTAATTCTGCCCCTAAATCTTTAGCCTCGTCAACAATTCCCGGTCCGGAAGACCTTGCTTGAATAAGATCGGTTTCAAAGGGTAATTCAGCTTCTTCGGCAATATTAGCGGCTTTATCTAAAATTAAATCTCCTTTTTCAAATTCTTCGGGAATTTCCGCATCCAAAGGCAAAGAACGCGGAACCTCAAAAACATAAACTATATAAAGCTTGGCTTTTTCTATTTTGGCTAATTTGCAGGCTAAATGCATTATGTCATCGGCAACCGGCGAGCTATCTATGGCTACTAAAAAAATTTTCATATTTAATTTTTAACTTCAATATCCGGCCTTAAAATAGCCGTTTCTCCTAAATAAACATGTTTAATTTCATTTAGTTTCTTATCGGTATTTATTTGAACTAAAGCCCTTAAAACCTTATCCATTGATCCGGGAACATCGATTTCAGTTGAACAAAGGCAGGGGACCAATTCCCATCCTTCGCCCATTTCTCTTACCGCTATAGCGGGAAATTCAAAATTAATATCTTTGGTGGTAGTAAAAAAAATGCTTGCAATATCTTCTAAATTTACTTCATTTAATTTTAGCATTTTCCTGATTAAAGTTTGCGCGGCATCTTTAATATCTTCTTTATAATTTGCCCTAACCTTAATGGCTCCTCTTATTCCTCTAATCATCATTATTTATCCTCCTATCTAAAAATATCTTATTTTTTTATCATTAACCGCTTCTATAAAATTCCTGAATAACTCAACAAAAACAGGATATTTC
>JACPDS010000086.1 GCA_016183885.1 Armatimonadota bacterium | reverse complement strand
AGCTTCTCTTAAAGAATAACCTTTTAAATCAGGAACTTTAACTAAATTATATCCACTGCTTACTACAACAAATATATCTCTATTTTCTCGAACTTTTTTCCCTGAATAAGGACTTTGCTCAATAATAAAATTTTCTGGAATCTTATCGCTAAAACGACTGTCAGAAATCACCAAGTGTAATTTATTTTGTTTTAAAATTTTTTCCGCTTCTTTTAATTCTTTTCCTAAAATATCAGGAACTTCTATTTCTTTATAAGAGAAAAGAAAGAAATTAAAAGAATCTGAAAAATAGTAAATAAAAAATAGACTTGAAAAAATAACCGCCGTTAAAATAACTATTTTTTTAAACCAATTCAAATTTTCTAAAATTCTCCCTTGGAAATTACTAAATTAACTTTTGAGCCTTTGGGAATTTCTATCCCGGCTTTAGGATCTTGATCTAAAATAATTTCACTTTTAGCTTCTTTAGTCTGCACAATTTCAATCTCTCCCAAAACTAAACCGCTTTTTTCCATTAACTTTAAAACTTCATCCTTAGTTTTTCCGATTAATTCCGGCATTACAATAGTTTGAATACACTTTACTTTAATTATATTTTTTTCTAACTTCTCCCCCGCTCCGGGACTTTGCCAAATTATTTGAGAATCTTCCCCAAAATCTTCTCCTTCAATCATCAATTCTAATCCCATTTTATTTGCCTCTTCTTTTGCGTCATTTAAATTTAAACTAATTAAATCCGGGGTCTTCAAGTTCTCTATTCATCTTTGCTTAAACCCACAATATTCGGGATTAGTTTTTCTAAATTTCCGCTTGAGAGCTCTAAAAAAATCAAACTATTTTTGCCAACTAAAGTGAATGGAGCGGGATGTTGAGAGATAATAGTTTCTTTAGCCATAGTAGAAGGGGTCTCTTTTTCTATTTGATAAGCTAAACTTAAATTAGAAAGTTCTTTTTGAGCAGCTTCTAAAGTCATTCCTATTAAATTAGGAACTTTCACTTCACCTTCAACTTTATTTAAAATTACTTCAATTACCCCTCCCCGTAAAACTTTTTTCCCCCCTATGGGGTTTTGTTCAATTATTAATTCCGCTAAATCTTTCTTATAAGAATATCCTTTTATTTTAATAGATAAACCGCTTTCTTTTAAAACTTTAGCGGCATTCTCATAACTTAAATTTATTAAATTAGGAACACGGACAATAAAATATTTTCCTGATAAATATAATAAAGTTATCAATATTAATATTAATAACAATAACAAATTATTATTTTTATGAATTTTCATTTTTGTTGATAAATTTAGAGGTCTTTTTATAAAAGTTTTATCTAGGTCAACTTTTTCCTTTTTAATTTCTTTATAAACTACTTTTAAATCTTCTTTTAATTCCGCAATATTTTGGCAGCGCTTTTGAGGATCTTTGGCTAAAATTTTCAAAATAATTTTTTCTAAAAAGGGAGGGATTTTTGGATTTAAACTGGAAGGTAAAACCGGCTCTTCTTGAACCTGCTTTAAAGCAATTTCCACTATATTTTCTCCTTGGAATGGAAGTTTTCCCGTGAGCATTTCATAGATAATTATTCCTAAAGAATAAATATCGGAAGTTAAATTAACTTCTTTCCCTTGAGCTTGTTCCGGAGAAAGATAATGAACCGATCCTATTAAATTGCCATTTTGAGTTAACGTGGTTGAAGAAATAGCTTTAGCAATTCCAAAATCGGTTATTTTGACCAGCCCTTCTTGATTAATTAAAATATTATGCGGTTTAATATCCCGATGAATAATGCCGGATTGATGAGCGTATTCTAAAGCAGAGATAATATTTTGAATAATTTCTAATGCTTTTTCTATAGAAAAAGGAGCCTCTATTTTAATTATTTCCTTTAAATTTTTAGATTCAAAATATTCCATCACTATATATAATAAATTTTCTGTTTTTTCAACATCATAAATATTAAGACAATTAGGATGAGAAAGTTTAGCGGAAAAATTAGCTTCTTTTAAGAAACGTTCCACAAATTCAGCGTCGCTTAAAAATTCGGCGCGCAAAATTTTTAAAGCCACTAATCTGTTTAAGCGAAGGTCTTTGGCTTTATAAATTACCGCCATTCCCCCTTCGCCGATTTTTTCTTCTATTTTATAACGATTATTTAAAATTTTGCCAATCATTTTTTAAAATATTCCTTAATAATTTCTCTTGCTAACGGAGCGGCTTTTAATCCGCCGTATCCGCTATTTTCTAAAATTACACAAACTAAAATTTTAGGAACATCTATCGGGGCAAATCCAACAAACCAAGCATGAGGAATTCCTTTAGGATTTTCCGCTGTCCCGGTTTTCCCTCCTACTTTTATATTCTCCAGCCTTGCCCTCTGTCCTGTCCCTTTTTCCACAACCTCAAACATTATTCCTTTTGCTTTTAAAGCTAGATCTTTATTTAAAACTTTTAAATAAACTTTAGGTTTTTCTTCGAAAATAGTTTCTCCTGAAAAATTTTTAACTTTAGATAAAATATAAGGGGACATAATTTTTCCCTGATTGGCAAAAATAGAACAAATTAAAGCCATTCTAAAAGGAGTAATTATTATTTCTCCTTGTCCAAAAGCGCTTTGCGAAAGAATGCTGGGAGTTAAACTTTCTAAAGAAGGGAAATTTCCCCCTTGATTAGGTAAAATAAAATCGATCGGATGAGTTAAGTTAAGTCTTCCAGCTAGAGCGGAAAATTTTTCTTTACCTAAATCAATTGCCATTTTAGCAAAAGCCACATTGCAGGAATAAATTAAAGCCTCCCTTAAATCAACCTTTCCATGAGCAATTCCTTCGGCTTCATGAATCCTATAATTCCCTATATCTAAATATCCCGGACAATAAATCTTAAAATTATTTTCATTTAGCCCTTCTTCTAAGGCAATGGCTAATGTATAAAGTTTAAAAGTTGATCCGGGAGGATAAAGACCTTCTAATGCTCGATTTAAGAAAGGGGAACCAAAATAATTATCTCTTCCTAAATATCTTTTTAAATAATTAGGATTAAAAGAAGGAGAACTGGCTAAAACTAAAATTTCTCCAGTTTGAGGCTGTAAAGCTATAATTGCTCCGCGCTGATCTCTTAAAAGCTCATAAGCTCTTTTTTGCAGTTTTAAATCTATGCTTAAGAAACAATCATTTCCTTTTTTACTCTTTTTAATTTTTAAGAATTTATAAAATTCGCCTAAATTGCTAAATCCTTTTTTATATCTTAAAAATTTATCCAAAGAATCTTCTAAAGCATACTTGCCATAAATTAAATCATCATAACCAATCGTCTGGGCAAGTATTTCTCCTTGAGGATAAAAACGCTTTGAGTTAATATTCTTAGCTAATATTTCTCCATGTCTATCGTAAATATTCCCCCTTTTACTTAAATCTTCTCTTAAACGAGGGTTTATTGGATTTTCATTTAAATCATTTCTTAAAAAAATAAAATAAGCTAAAACTAAAATAATTATAAAATATAAACTTAAAGAAAAAAAATAAAACTTCTTAAGATTCTCTTGCATTTTGGTTAGAAATTAAAAATAAGATTCCTAAAATTTGAAAATTAGCTAACATCGAACTTCCTCCATAGCTTAAAAAAGGTAAGGTTAAACCGGTTAAAGGAATAATTTTTAAATTTCCTCCTAAAATAATAAAACTTTGCCAAAATAAAATTAAAATTAAACCAAAACTTAATAATTTCCCGAAAGAACTTGAACAATTTAAAGCAATTTTATAACCTTGAACGATTATTAAAATATAAACCGCTAAAATTATTAATCCCCCCAAAAATCCGATTTGTTCTACCAAACTATTAAAAATAAAATCTGTATGCACGGCTGGAATATAATAAGATTTTCCTTGAGCTAAGCCCTCTCCAAATAAACCTCCT
The DNA here is from genome assembly GCA_016183885.1 of Armatimonadota bacterium. GTDB lineage: Bacteria > Vulcanimicrobiota > JACPDS01 > JACPDS01 > JACPDS01 > JACPDS01. The sequence goes on along the minus strand of JACPDS010000086.1, from coordinate 1,400 downwards.
GATGCAACGGCAAAAATAGCTTGGATAATTTGATAACCTACCCCTTGAGAAACCAGCCAGGGATTTAACCAGGCTAATAGTCTTAATTTTATATGGAAAAAATTAAAATAACAAAAATAAAAACCAAAAATAAAAATTAATATTCCAAAAATTAAAAAATCCCATCTTCCTGTGGCAATAAAAAATAAACTTAAAAAAACATTAAAGTAAAGTAAAGCCATTCCTAAATCTTTTTGAAAAATTAAAATTCCTAGAGTTGCGCCCCACATAATTAAAAGAGGGGTTAAATATTTAAGAGTATTTTTAAAATTTCCCAAGGTTAAACTAAAAAAATCTTTATTTTCTTTTAAGTAATCCGCTAAAAATATTACCATTAAAATTTTTACAATCTCAGAAGGCTGAAAATAAAAAAATTTTAAATCCAGCCAAAGTTTGGATTGATTAATTTCCACTCCGAAAATTATTACTATAATCTGCAGAAATATTCCTAAAATCAATAAACTATATTTATAATCTTCTAAAAGATGATAATTTTTTAAAAAACCCATTAAAATCATTGAAGCGATAATCCCTAAAATAATCCAAAAAATTTGCTTTAAAAAAAGATCATTTCTTAAATAATAAATATTAATCAAGCTTAAACTTAATAAAAAAGATATTAAAGGAAAAAGATATCGATTAGAACGGGGAGAATTTTTCTTTAAATAAAAATGAAATATCCAGATAATTAATAAAAAAAGAAGGCTTGTCATGGGAAATTTAAAATCTAAAGTTAAAGAAACAATTCCTATCCCCAAAAGGAAAATTAAAGAAATTAAGATTAATAAATAAAATTCATTTTCACGCTTAAACATAATAAAATTATAAAGAAAAAACGATAATAAGTAAAGTTTTAGATTTAATTAATATATCAGATATTGTTTGCTCAGGCTTCTATTAAATCTTAATACTATTTATTTATTAATCTTAAAAATTACTTCTCCAATTTTAATTTCATCGCCAAAAGAAAGTAAATGGGGTTTTAAAATTTTTTGATTATTTATAAAAGTCCCGTTTGAACTTCCTAAATCTTCAATATAAAACTGCTCTTCTTTTTTAAAAATAAAAGCATGTTTTAAAGAAACAAAATGATCATAAATTATTAAATCATTATTTTCATCTCTTCCAATAGTGAGATAAGGACTTAAGACAATTTCTTCTTCTTTTAAAGCTAATTTTTCTTTTCCTTCTAAAACCAATAATTGAGCTTCTTTTTTTAAATTTAGTTTATCTTTTTTAAAATAAAAAAATAATTTTAAAATAAAAATGCTGATAAGTAAAATAAAAAAATAATTTAATAAATATAAATAAGCCTCCATTTTCAAAATAAAAGACGTTTTAATTTTTCCTGCATTTTTTTA
>JACPDS010000085.1 GCA_016183885.1 Armatimonadota bacterium | reverse complement strand
AGTTTTACGATTTAGCGGCTTCTTTTTTATCTTTCACTTTACTAGCGTAAGTTTATTACGAAATTGACTTTTCGATAAGAGGCTTAAGCCACAATTTATTGCAATAACAATGATTGCGGTTTTTTTATTTCAAAATTTATATATACACTGATTATATCTGTTTAGGCAATAAATTGACATATCTCCAAAATCTATTTATAATGACAATATAAATATTTATATTGTCAAAAACCATGAAAAATTTTAAAGCGGGAACATATAGACAGCAATACCAATATAAAAGTTTCAGCCCTTCATTTATTAACCACGATTTTGAATGGCAGGATAAAAAGATTAATTTATTGCTTGAACAGGCGGTTCTTTTTTTAGGCGAATTGAACGCCTATTCATACTTGGTGCCCGATGTTGATTTCTTTATACAGATGCATATTACAAGAGAAGCAGCTAAATCCAGTATGATAGAGGGTACAAAGACAAATATAGATGAAGCAGTTTTGCCGGAAGAAGAAATAAATCCTGAGGAAAAAAACGATTGGAGGGAAATTCAAAATTATATTAAAGCAATAAATTTCGCAATTGAGAAATTGTCAAAACTTCCATTAAGCATGCGTTTAATAAAAGATACTCACGGGATATTACTTTCAGGTGTCAGAGGCGAATGCAAACTGCCCGGCGAAACAAGAAAAAGCCAAAACTGGATAGGCGGATCAAATCTGTCTGATGCCTTTTTTATTCCTCCAAGCCACGAAGAAATACCAGATATTTTAACTGACCTTGAAAAATTCTGGCACAATAAAAATTTGCAAATTCCAATTCTTATTAAAATCGCAATAAGTCATTATCAATTTGAAACAATTCACCCATTCTTAGACGGAAACGGCAGAATAGGCAGATTGCTTATTACCTTACAGCTGATTGATTCCGGCATCTTAACAAAACCAACCCTGTATCTGTCAGCGTTTTTTGAAAAAAATAAAAGCTCATATTACGATTCACTGACTATGGTCAGACAAAATAACAATTTAGAGCAATGGGTGAAATTTTTTTTAAATGGAGTAATTGAAATAGCGCAGGATAGTAAAAACACTTTTAAGAAAATTATAAGTTTGCGTCATCAATATGAAAACAAGATAATAACATTGGGAACTCGGATAAAAAACGCACAGAGATTATTGCTTTATATGTTTTCCCGTCCTGTTATAAATAATAAAATAGTTAAACAAGGATTAAACATTAGTTTTAACAGTGCCAACCGCCTCATTAAGTCGCTAGTGAATTTAAAAATTCTGAAAGAAATTACAGGGTTTTCCAGAAACAGGCTATTTGTTTTAAAAGAATATCTGGATTTATTTAAAAAATAATTATGTTAAATCAAGAAACCAAATGCAAAATTGATTCCGCCTGAGGATATTTTGGTCGGCAAAGTGCGTGTATAAAGAGCTTTCGCAAAAAGCTGCACAGCGAACGAAAATTGAAACGGTCTCTGCAGTTACAAAAGCATATTATGCAGTATTGGTAAATGCGGAAAGAACCCAATTGCTCAATGCCAATGTCGCCCGCCTGAAAAAATTGCTGGAACTTACGATTTAGCGGCTTCTTTTTTATCTTTTATTCTGCTGGGGCAATTTTGGTCAATACATTGAGGAAAAAAATTTTTATTTTTACTCATTCTTAATACCATAATTTTACCGCAACTTTCACATTTTTTATCAATCGGGCGGAAACGGCTGATAAAATTACATTGAGGATAAAGACTACAGCCGTAAAATTTTCCTTTTTTGCCCTGACGCTCAATAATTTTTCCCTGACAATTGCTTTGAGGACAATTTAAACCAATTTCTTTATAAAAAGGTTTGGTATTTTTACATTCCGGATAACCTGAGCAAGCCAAAAATTTCCCAAATTTACCTCTTTTAATCAACATAGGCTTTCCGCAAAGAGAACAATTTTCAGATGATACTTCAGGCTCTAATTTTATTTTTTCAATCTCATTTTTAGCTTTTTCCAATGTTCCGGAAAAAGTTTGATAAAATTCCCGCAAGACTTCTATCCAATTTATTTTTCCTTCTTCGATTTGATCTAATTTTTCTTCTAAAGAAGCGGTAAAATCAATATTAATCACTTCTGAAAAATTTTTGGTTAACATCTCGGTAACTAAAAATCCCAATTTAGTAGGATGAAAACGCTTATCTTCCAGAATTACATATTCTCTTTTTTGAATTGTTCCTACGGTAGGAGCATAAGTGCTGGGACGCCCAATCCCCTTTTCTTCTAAAGCTTTAATTAATGACGCTTCGGTATAGCGCGGAGGGGGCTGAGTAAAATTTTGTTTAGGTTCTAAAGAAATTAATTTTAAAATTTGATTAACTTCTAAATCGGGAAAAACATTTTCCGGAAGATTATTATTTTCTTCAGAATTTTTATCATACAAAATAGTATAGCCGGGAAATTTCACTTTTAAACCTTGAGCCCTTAAAAGATAATTTCCGGCTTTAATATCGATATTTTTTATTTCTGAAATACTCGGGCTCATCAAACTAGCGATAAATCTTTCCCAAATCAATTTATATAGACGGTACTGGTCGTTATTTAAATATTCTTTAAGCTCTCCCGGAGTATAATAAATTTGGGTGGGACGAATAGCTTCATGAGCTTCCTGCGCCCCGAGACGAGCCTTAAATTTGCGATCCTCTCCGATAAAATTTTCTCCAAATTTTTCTTTAATATACTTTCTGCCTTCATTTTTAGCTTCTTGAGAAACGCGCATTGAATCGGTTCTCATATAAGTAATCAGCCCGAAACTATCCTTTCCTCCGATTTCTAATCCTTCGTAAAGCTGTTGGGCGATAACCATAGTTTTAGCTACTTTAAAGCCTAATTTTAAAGATGCTCCTTGCTGAAGAGTGCTGGTAATAAAAGGGGGAGGGGGATTATTTTTCTGCTCTTTTAAATTGATTTCTTTTATTTTAAATTCTAAATTTTCCAGTTCTTGAGTAATTTTCTCAGCTTCTTCTTGATTATTAATTTTAATTTTCTCTTCTTCTTTCTTAATTAATGCGGCTTGAAAAGGAGCGTTTATATTTTTTGGGGCGAACTTTGCGGTAATAGTCCAATATTCTTCCTGCTTAAAAGCTTGAATTTCTTTTTCTCTTTGACAAATTAAATATACCGCTACGGATTGGACTCTTCCGGCGCTTAAACCGCGCCTAATTTTCTCCCACAATAAAGGGCTTAATTTATATCCTACCAAACGATCTAATATTCTTCGGGCTTGTTGGGCCCAAACGCGGTCTAAATTAATTTCATGAGGATTCAAGAGGGCTTGTTTTAAGGCTTGGGGAGTAATTTCATGCAGTTCAATCCGAGAAATTTTTTTATCGCCTAAAATATAAGCTAAATGCCAGGCAATCGCTTCGCCTTCGCGATCCGGGTCTGGAGCAAGCAGTATTTCTTTATACTTTTGAGCGCTGGTCTTTAAATCTTTTATAATTGAAGCCTTTCCTCTTATAATAATATAAGTGGGGCTAAAATTATTTTCAATATCTACGCCTAATTTACTTTTAGGCAAATCTCTGATATGCCCCATAGAAGCCTTTACTTCATATTGAGCCTTTACCATTTTTTGAATAGTCCTGGCTTTAGCCGGCGATTCTACAATAATTAATCCTTTATGCATAAATCATTACCTCTCCATTAAAAAAATAAGAAATACGATTTTATTAATTAATACGCAAATAAAAATTTCCTGCTTGACGTTTAATTAAGCCTTTGGTTTCTAATAATAATAAACTGCTTAAAACTGTTTGCGAAGATAAATTGCTTGATAAAATTAGTTCTTCAGAGTTTTTACCTTCATAATCAATTAATTCATAAAGAAGTTTTTTTTCTTTAGATAGATCTATGATTTTCTCCTTTTTCTCTTCGGGTTTATTTATTTTGAAAGGAAGTTCTTCCAAAATATCTTCAATATTCTCAATTAATTTTGCGCCTTCTTTAATTAATTTGTGCGTCCCTTTGCTCTGAGAGTTTTTTATGTTTCCCGGAACGGCAAAAACTTCTCTTCCTTCTTCCAAAGCAGAATTAGCGGTAATTAACGATCCGCTATGTTCTCCGGCTTCCACCACAATTGTTCCCCAGCTCATACCGCTGATAATCCGATTTCTTAAAGGAAAATTATAAGCATGCGGAGGCGTTTTTAAAGGAAACTCGGAAATTACCGCTCCATTTTCTTCAATTTCCCGCTTAAGTTTTTTATTTTCCGGAGGATAAATAATATCAATTCCGCAGCCTAATACCGCTAAAGTTTTTCCTTTAACTTTTAAGGCTCCGATATGCGCCGAGGAATCTATTCCTCTAGCCATTCCGCTTATAATAGTAATTCCAATTTCAGCGAGTTTTTCGCCCAGCCACTCGGCAGTCATTAATCCATAATTAGTGGCTTTCCTTGCTCCTACAATAGATATATTTTTTTCACCTTGAGGAATCTCTCCTTTAATATATAATACAAGTGGGGGTTGACAAATTTTTTTTAATAAAGACGGATAATCTAAATCCTCTAAAGTAAGAATAGTTACCCCTAATTTGCAGGCTTTTTCTATTTCAAATTTAGCTTTATCTTCATCTAAAGAAAGATTAAGAATTCTTTTTATTTTTTCTTTATAATCTATAAAAGGGAAATTATCAATTTCTTTTAGATTAAAATAATCCAGCAATTTTCTAAAATGCTTAAAATTAACTCCTTCTAAATGCAAAGTTAAATAAAAAATTTTTTTCCGCTCGTTATTTTGCATAATTTTTATTTAATTATAGGATTGCGCTCTTGTAGGGGTTTGATTCATTAAACCCGAATCATCAACCTTGATGATAGCTCCGCGCGGGCGCAATAAATTGAGCCAGTCCAAATGCCGCGCATCAATATTTTAACTGTAAGCTATCAAATCTTAGCTATATTATGCGGCTCTTGCCATTATTCATCTTAAATTTATTTTCCCCTTTTTTATTTAGCAAAGGATTAAATTAGTCAAAGAGCGAAAAATAAAAAAAATGGAAAAGATTTTAAACTTTATAGAAAAAGTAATTCTTCCTCCCATTTCTAAGTTAGCCGAATTAAAACATCTGCGGGCTATTCGAGATGGAATTGTGGCAATTTTACCATTAATTATTGTAGGAAGTTTTTTTTTGCTTTTAGGAAGTTTGCCGGTAGAAATTTTTTCTTCCGGTTTTTTAGAAAAACATCAAAATTTTTTAAAAATCATTAATTGGTATAAAAATAATTTAAGCCATATTTTAATGCCTTATCGTCTAACTATGAAATTAATGGCTTTATTTGCTTCTTTTACGATTGCTTATAATTTAGCAAAAAATTATAAGTTAGACGGAATCTCTGCCGGAGTTTTATCTATGGCGGCTTTTCTGCTTACCCAGATTCCTCAAAATATAGAAAAAAGCTGGTTTCTGCCTTTACAAAATTTAGGAGGACAAGGATTGTTTGCTTCTATAATAGGCGCATTTTTTACAGTAGAGGTAATGCGCTTCTGCCACTTGCGCCAGATGAGTTTTAAAATGCCTGAAGGAGTTCCGCCTTCTGTAATCTCAGCTTTTGCGGCTTTGGTTCCAGCAAGTATTGTTTTCAGTATAATATGGTTATTAACGGATATTTTACATTTAAATTTAGTAGAAATAATTTTAAAAGCATTTTATCCTTTAATTTATTTAGGAGACACTTTATGGGCGGTAATCTTAATTAATTTAATTATGCAGCTTATCTGGTTAGGGGGAATTCATGGGGCTTCAGTAGTAAATGCCGTATTTTTAACTATTTGGATGGGATATTTAGAACAAAACGCCAATGCTTTATCGGCTCATCAAAGCCTGCCTTATGTAACTACTTTACCGTTTTATCAATGGTTTGTCTGGATTGGAGGAAGCGGAGCCACTTTAAGCCTGGCAGTTTTAATGCTTTTTTCCCGTTCCAGCTATATTAAACAAATTGCTAAAGTTTCTATTATCCCCGGAATCTGCAATATTAATGAACCAATTATTTTTGGACTGCCTTTAGTAATGAATCCTATTATGGCGATTCCTTTTATCTTGACTCCAATTGTTTGCGGGATAATTTCTTATTTAGCCTTAACTTATAATTTAGTTAATCGTTTTACAATGATTGTTCCCTGGACACTGCCGGCTCCAATTGGAGCTTTTTTAGCCAGCGGATTTGATTATCGAGCAATAATTTTAGTTTTAATAAATTTTATTATTTCTTTGTTTATTTATTTCCCATTTTTTAAAGAATATGAAAAAAGTTTAAAGGAGTAATAAAATGAATGAAATTAATTGGGAAGATACAGCTTTAAAACTAATCCTTCATGGAGGAAACGCCCGTTCGGAAGCTTTTTTAGCGCTGGAAGCCGCTAAAAATAAAGATTATGAAAAAGCCTTAATTCATTTAAAAAACGCTAATGAAGAATTAAAAATCGCTCATGAAGCTCAAACTAAAGCGCTTCAAGAAGAAGCTCAAGGGATTAAATCTCTTCCCAATTTATTAATGGTGCACGCTCATGGACATTTAATGACTGCCATGAGCGAAAAAAGTTTAATTGAAGAAATGATTGAACTTTATAAACGGCTTAATCATAATGAGGGGCAGTAAATGAAATTAAGCATAATTGGAGCGGGAAGCACTTATACGCCGGAACTTATATCCGGCATCATAGAAAATTATTCTAAATTTTATTTTAAAGAAATTTCTTTAATGGATGTTGATGAAGCGCGTTTGCAAATTTTAGAAGCTTTAGCCAAGCGCATGGTAGAGCATTTTAAACTGCCGATCGTCTTAACTTCCACTTTAAATTTAAAAGAAACCTTAATGGGAGCGGATTTCGTTATTTCTCAAATTAGAGTAGGGGGATTAAAGGGAAGATTGATTGATGAGACTATTCCAATAAAATATGGATCTATCGGACAGGAAACTACCGGAGCAGGCGGATTTTCTAAGGCTTTGCGCACTATTCCGGTAATGTTGGAAATTGCTCGAAAAATTCAAAGTCTTGCCCCCCAAGCCTGGTTAATTAATTTTACCAATCCTTCGGGAATAATTACCGAAGCTTTAAAGAAACATTCTAAGATAAAAGTAATCGGTCTTTGCAATGTGCCGATTATTTTAAAAGATAGAATCGCTAAAACTTTAAAAGTTCTTTCGGAGGAAATTAAATTAAACTATTTTGGATTAAACCATCTTTCTTTTATTCAAGATATATTTTATAAAAATAAAAATGTTTTTGAAGAGGCTTATTTAAAAGTTAAAGATAAATTTTTTAGCCTCGATTTAATTAAAAACTTAAAGTTAATTCCTTCTCCATACCTGCGCTATTATTTTTATCCGGAGCAAATTTTAAAAGAACAAAAAAAGGGTAAATTTCGCGCGCCGCAAGTCATGAAAATTGAGGAAGAACTGCTTAAAATTTATAAAGATCCTAAATTATATAAAAAACCGGCTATACTTTCTAAAAGAGGCGGAGCTTTATATTCTAAAGCTTGTCTTGAAATTATAGAAGCGCTTTTATCTTCCAATGCAAAAGAAGTAATTGCAAATTATTCGCAACAGGAAGCCTGCGCCGATTTACCTTATAATTCTGTGATGGAATTGCCTTTTCTCATCAATAAAAATAAAATTATTCCGGCTGAAAAAATTTTACTCCCTTTAAAAATAAAAGGCTTAATTCAGTTAATCAAGTCTTATGAAGAACTTGCCGTACAAGCCGCGCTGGAAGGGTCTTATTCTAAAGCCCTTATGGCTTTAACCATTCATCCTTTAGTAGGAGATTTCCAAAAAGCGTCAAAAATTTTAAAAAAAATTATTAAAGCTCATAAAAAATATCTGCCTAGATTTAATTAAGGGTATTTATGCAAATAATAACTATAGTTAAAAATGACGATCCTTATCTAGCCGCTAAAGAAGTTTTAAATCTTTTAGATTTTTCTCTTGCCGATAAAACTGTACTTATTAAACCTAATCTTACAACCGCTAATACCGCTTCATCTGGAATTACTACGGATGCAAAAATAGCCAGAGCGGTTTTAGAGCGCTTGAAAAACTGTCAAGTTTATATCGGAGAAGGCTGCGGAGTGGATGTTTTTGAAGCTTTTAAAAAAAATGGATATATTGAATTAGCTAAAGAATTCGGCGCGGCACTTATAAATCTAAATCAAGATAAAATAGTTAAAAAAATTATTCCTCATCCATTTTATGCTAAAACTTTGCCTATTGCTGAAACCGCGGCAAAATGCGATTATTTTATTAATTTAAGCAAGCTTAAAATTCATTCTTTGGCGCGGGCAACTCTTAGTTTGAAAAACCTTTTTGGGGCAGTGATTCCTTTAAGAAATAAACTAAAACTTCATCCTTATATCCGCAAAGTAATCGCCGATCTTTATCAAGCCATTCCATCTCATTTAAATATTATCGACGGAATAATCGGCAATCAAAGAGACGAGGTTGTTAGCTGCCCAATTAAGATGGGTGTAGTAATAGGAGGCTATCATCCCTTTTATGTAGATTATGTGGGAGCGCAAATTATGGGAATTAATCCGGAAAAAATAGAATATTTAAATTATATTAAAGAAATTTTACCTAGTTTTGAAGAAATAAAAATTTTAGGAGAGGAAATCAGTAAAGTTAAAAAGAATTTTTTAAGACATAGACCCCTTATAACTCATTTAAGATATTGCTGTCAAGATATTTATGCTAAATGTTTAAATTTTAAAGATGAGTTTATTAAATAAAAAAGACAAACAAATTATTAAGCTTTTACAGGAAAATTCTTTTTTAGCTTTAAGACCATTTAATATTTTAGCCCAAAAACTTAAAATTAAAGAAGAAGATTTAATTAAAAAAATTAAAGATTTTAAAAAAAGAGGAGTAATCAGCAGTTTTGGGGCAAGAATTTCTCATGAAAATTCGGGATATAAATTTAACGCTATGGTAGTTTGGCAGGTTCCTGAAAAAAAAGTAATTCTCTTGGGGGAAAAATTTAGCGTTTTTCCTGAGGTAAGCCATTGTTATGAACGTCCTGCTTTTCCGGATTTTCCTTATAATTTATATACGATGATTCATGCTCAAAGTGAAAAAGGATTAAAAAATAAAATTTTAGAATTAAAAAAAGTAGCTCAAAATATTAAATATAAAGTTTTAATTACTAAAAAAGAATATAAAAAAACTGAACCTAAATATTTTTTATAATGCGATAAAAAATGTTAAAAACTATTCAAAAATCAAAAGAGCTTTACAAAATCGCTCAAAAATATTTTCCGGGCGGAGTGAATTCTCCTGTCCGCGCTTTTGGAGCGGTAGGGGGAGAGCCGATTTATATTAAAAAAGGAGAAGGCGCTAAAATTTATGATTTAGACGGAAATAATTTTATTGATTATATCGGCTCATGGGGACCTTTAATTTTAGGACATACTCATCCTCAAGTAATTAAAGCTCTTGAAGAAACTTTAAGACTGGGGACAAGTTTTGGCGCGGTAAATCCCTTGGAAATTGAATTGGCTAAATTAATTTGCGAATTTTTTTCTTCTATAGAAATGCTTAGATTGGTCAATTCTGGCACAGAAGCCGCAATGAGCGCGATCAGGTTAGCGCGTGGTTATACCGGCAGGAAAAAAATTATTAAATTTGAAGGCTGTTATCATGGTCATTCTGACAGCTTATTAGCTAAAGCCGGGTCCGGAGTTTTAACTTTTGGTCTTCCTGATAGTTTAGGGGTTCCCGAAGAAATTACTAAAAATACTTTGGTTCTGCCTTATAATGATTTAACTTCTTTAGAAAGATTAATTAATAATCAAGGGAAAGAAATTGCCGCAGTGATTATAGAGCCTGTAGCGGCTAATATGGGGGTTATAATCCCCCAAGAAAATTTCTTGAAAATTTTAAGAGAAATTACTTTAAAAAAGGGGATTATTTTAATCTTTGATGAAATTATTACCGGTTTTCGCCTTGCGAAAGGCGGGGCTCAAGAATATTATAAAATATCTCCTGATTTAACTTGTTTGGGAAAGATTATTGGAGGAGGATTGCCTGTAGGCGCTTATGGAGGAAAAAGAGAGATTATGCAATATATAGCGCCTTTAGGAGGAGTATATCAAGCCGGGACCCTTTCGGGAAATCCCTGGCATTATCTGCCGGAATAGCAACGTTAAAAATTTTAAAAGAAAAAGCTTTTTATTTAAATTTAAATAAAAAGGCTCAAAAATTAATTTCAGGAATAAAAGAAATTTTAAAAAAGCTAAATTTAAATTATCAGCTAAATTTTATCGGTTCAATTTTTAGCTTATTTTTTACAAATTTTAAAGTTAAAGATTTTAAAAGCGCTAAAAGCGCTAATCTTAAATTATACGCTAAATTTTTCCAAGCTTTATTAAAAAGAGGAATTTATTTTCCTCCTTCTCAATTTGAAGCAGTATTTGTTTCTTCCGCTCACAGCGATGAAGATTTAAATTATACTTTAAAAAGTATAGAAGAAGCCTTAAGAGAAATATGTCGGTAAATTACGAATTAATTATAGACGAATTAAAAAATATCGAAAGAGAAATTAAAAATTATCTCAAAGGACAGGATGATTTTATTTCTCAAACCGCCCGTTCTTATATAATCACTTCGGGTAAAAGACTGCGCCCTTCTTTAGTTTTATTTTCCGCCGGAGCTTTAGGAAAATTAGATCAAAGAATTATTAAAATAGCTTCGGCCGTAGAAATAATTCACTTAGCTTCGTTATTGCATGATGATGTGATTGACGAGGTGAAACTGCGCCGGGGAGAATTATCTCTTAATGCTAAATGGAATAATAAAGTTTCCATACTTTTAGCCGATTTTTTGTTAACCAATACTTTTTATAATTTATGCAGAGAAGAATATATTGAAAGCTTTAAAATTCTCTCCAAGGCAATGATTAAAATGTCTATAGGTCAATTAAATGAAATAAAACTTCAAAACAATTTAGAAATTACCTTAAAAGACTACTTAGAAATCATTAAAAATAAAACTGCGGCTTTATTTTCGGCTGCCTGTGAAATTGGAGCATTATTTGGGAAAGGAAGTCCTCAAGAAATTAAAAATTTCACTCAATATGGTTTAAACTTAGGGATTTCTTTCCAAATTATAGATGATATTTTAGATTTTTGGGGGAAAGAAAAAATTTTAGGGAAACCGATAGGAAATGATCTGCGTCAAAAAAACTTTACGCTCCCCTTAATTTATACTTTAAAGGCATCTTCTTTGAAAGATCGAACTTCTTTAAAAAATATATTAAATAACGGAAAAATAACTAACCAAAATTTTTCTAAAGTCTTAAAAATTATGCAGGACTATAAAACTAAAGATTATACTTTAAAATTAGCTTCTTATTATTCTAAAGCGGCCATTTCTTATTTAGATTCTCTAAAAAATAATCAATATAAACAAGCCCTTTTTTCTTTAGCTCAAAATATACCCAAAAGAGCTCTTGTTTAAGACATATTGACAGGCATTTCAAGCGGAGTATCTATGCCCGCGCCTTCTTTATAGTCTGTGCTGACAACATAACCATCATAGATTTCCTGCATATCTTTATAGCGAGTTTTTCCGCTCTTTGAATCTTTATTACTATAATTAACTTCGTTAGTATAAAACTCATAATCATATTCTTCTCTTTTATAAATAAAGGTTTCTTGGCTGCCTTTTTTATTCATTCTAGAGGCGCGCATAAACATGCTATTGCCATCGACTATATCTTTTTTTTCTATGGATCCCCAAAAAGGTTTTCCGCTTAATGGAGAAACAGATACGCAGTCTTTTCTTGGGTCGTTATCCAATGGCGTTCCCTCCATTCTCATTAATTGCTTCTCAAGACCTTTTGCCTCTTCATGTAATTTTTGGGCATTTTTTAATATTTGAGCCTTACTTATTTCCATTTTAAAAATTCCTCCCTTTTTAATATTCTTATAAAAAGATAAATTATATCTAATTAAATGTAAATAGAAAAAGGTTAAAAAAATGTTAACAAAAATACAAAATTATTAAGTTAAGGGAGTGAAATTGATATTTCAAGATATTATTAAAGATTAAAAATCTAATATATAAAAGGCTATTTTAAACTTTCTCTTAATTTTTTTAAGCTAAGGTTATTTTTTCTTAAATAATCTTTTATTCCCTGAATAACTTCTAAAGCAGTTTTGGGATTAATAAAATTAGCCGTTCCTATTGATATAGCAGCTGCCCCGGCGATAATAAATTCTAAAGCATCCATGAAATTAGTAATTCCGCCCATTCCAATTATAGGTATTTTTACACGCCTGGCCGCCTGATATACTATTCTTAAAGCCAAGGGTTTAATAGCTGGTCCGGATAATCCTCCAAAAATATTTCCTAAGCGAGGTTTCCTTTTTTTATAATCAATACTCATTCCTAAAAAAGTATTGCTGAGAGCCAAAGCGCTAATTCCATTCTTTTCGGCCGTTTTAGCTATTTTGACAATATCATTTACCTCGGGAGTAAGTTTGGCAATCAAAGGAAGTCTAGTTAAAGTTAGAGTCTTTTTTATTAAAGAAGATAAAATTTCCGGGCTTTGAGAAAAAACTATCCCTCCTTTTTTAATATTAGGGCAGGAAAGATTAAGTTCATAAGCTGAAATCCCCGCCTCTTTTTCTAAAATTTTGATTAAATCTACATATTCTTGTTCTGTTTTCCCGGCAATACTTACAATTAAAGGTAATTTTAACTTTTTATATAAAGGAAGTTCTTTTAAAACAAAGCTTTCTATTCCTGCATTCTCTAATCCAATTGAATTTAAAATGCCGAAGGGTGTTTCTACTATTCGGGGAGGAGGATTTCCGGCTCGAGGCTTTAAAGTAATTGATTTTGTTATAATCGCTCCCAATTTATTTAAATCAAAAATTTTAGCGTATTCTAAATTAAAAGTTCCTGAAGCAACCATGACAGGATTTTTCATTTTTATTCCGGCTAAATTAATACTTAAATCTATTTTCATAATCATAAATTTTTGATATAGTTTTAGCGCGAGAAAATGTAAAATTAAGCTATTTAAGTTATACTTTGCAATAAAGTATAAAGAGGCATTAAAACTGAGAGCATAATATAACCTACCACTACAGCTAAAAATAAAATTATTATTGGCTCGATATAAGAATTTATGGTTGCCAAAACATAATCTATTTCTGTTTCATAATAATTAGCTAATTTACTGCAAAATTTATCCAGCTGGCCGGTTTCTTCTCCAGTTCTTACCATTTCTATTACAAATTGTGGAAAAATTTTCTGCAGTTTAAAACTTTCGGAAAGTTTTAAACCTTTTTTAACATTTTCAGCTAAATTTCTAAAATTTTCTTTAAAAAATTCATTCTCAAATATTTTTTCAATAACATCTAAAGATTTAATAAAAGAAATTCCATTTTTATATAAAATAGCTAAAGCCATAGAAAATCTTACTACTAAAACTTTTCTATAAGCGGCTCCAACCAATGGTATATCAAAAATTAACTTATCAATTTTATATCTTCCCGCCGGGGTGTTTTTATAATAATTTAAAAAAACTAAAATTCCTGCAATTATTCCTATTAAAATAACCCACCAATAATTTATTAAAAATTTAGCTAAAAAAATTAAGCTTCTTGTATAAATAGGCAGAGTAATATTCATGCCTTTATAAACATTTGTTAAAGCGGGCACAAAAGTGCACATTAAAATTATTACCGCAATAATTGAGGCGAAAATAATAAATACAGGGTAAGTTAAAGCGCTTTGAATTCCTTTAAGTATTTTATATTCCTTTTCTTGATGTTCGGCTAACTGTTCAAAAATTTGAGGTAAATTTCCGCTTAATTGCCCAATTTCAAGCATATTAATATAAAAAGGAGAAAATACTTCGGGACAGCTGCTGAAAACTAAAGAAACTTTTTTGCCTTTATGAATTTCATTAAATAACTTTTTTAAAATTAGAGCAAATTTTTTATTTTTTTCAAAAGTTAATATAGCCGCTAAAGCTTTGTCGATAGTAATTCCGGCTTTTAACATAATGGCTAATTGTCTGGAAAAAATAGATAATATGGACGGGTCTAAAGGAAGAAATCCGGATAAATCAATTTTAAATTCTGTTTTTTTTAAGGAAAGCCCTAAAATAGTCATGTCTGTTTTTTGAATGTCTATTCTAGCGCTGTTTAAGCTATCGGCTTCAATTTTTCCTTTAATAATTTGTTGTTCTTTATCTACGGCTTTATAATAATAAGTAGGCATATTTTAAATAAGAAATTCTTTATATTTTTAAGGGAATCCTTTTTTATCGTTTTAATTTTTGATAAATTTTATAAGCTCGATAGGAGCTTCTTGCTAATGCCTCTGAAAAAACGGCTTTAAAACCGATTTTTTCGGTATAATCTTTCCAAAATTTAAATTTTTCTTTAGAAATATAACTTTTTACCGGATAATGTTTAATAGAAGGGGATAAATATTGACCTAAAGTTACTATATCGCAGTCAACAGATTTTAAATTATTTAAAAGTATTTTAATTTCTTCTTCTTCTTCTCCCAATCCCAACATTATACCGGATTTGGCATATATTTCCGGTTTTTTTTCTTTAATTAATTTTAATATATTTAAGGAACGCTCATAATCAGCAGACGGCCTTACTTTAAAATAAAGACTTTTTACTGTTTCCATGTTATGTCCAATTAGATCGGGTTTAGCGTTAATTACTAAATTTAAAGATTTTTCATCTCCTAAAAAATCCGGAATAAGCACTTCAATAATTAAATCCGGATAAATCTTGCGCAATTTAGAAATTAACAAAGCAAAGCTTTCTGCGCCTCCATCCGGCAAATCATCTCTAGAAACCGATGTAATTACAACATATTTTAAGTTTAAAATTTTTATTAATTGAATAACTTTTGAAAATTCTTCATGGTATAAAGAAACTGGGGTTCCTTTATTAACCGCGCAAAATCGACAATTTCTTGTGCAGATATCGCCTAAAATCATAAAAGTCATCGTAAAATTGGAAAAACATTCCCCTTGATTGGGACATTGAGCAGACTTACAGACTGTATTTAAGGAAAAATCCATCAAGAGATCGCGAATAATAAGACTTTTTTCTTGATGAAATTTTTCTTTATTTATCTTTATTTGGCGGCGTAAATAATCAGGAATACTTAAGCGCATTTAGAATATAAATTTAAAGTTCTCTTCGACCATCTAAAGATTTAGCTAAAGTAACTTCATCGGCATATTCTAAATCAACTCCCATCGGCAGTCCTTGAGCTAAACGAGAAATTTTAATTCCTAAAGGCTTAATTAATTTAGCTAAATAAATTGCCGTAGCTTCTCCTTCCACATTAGGGCTGGTAGCTAAAATTACTTCTTTAATTTCTGAATTTAATCTGACTAATAATTCTTTAATATGTAAATTTTCCGGACCGATTCCTTCAAGAGGAGAAATTGCCCCTCCTAAAACATGATAAATTCCATTATATTCTCTGCTTTTTTCTATAGCGACTAATTCTCTTTGATCTCCCACTACGCAAATAACTTTAGAATCCCGGCGTATATTTTGACAAATCCCGCAAATTTCATTTTCTGAAAAATTAAAACAAATCTTGCATTTTTTTAATTTAATTTTAAGGTTGATTAATCTTTCGGAAAATTTTTGACATTCCTCTAAAGAAGTTTGAATAAAATAAAAAGCAATCCTCTGAGCTGTTTTAGGCCCAATGGAAGGCAGTTTCATCAACTCATTGATTAATTCTTTTAAACTTTTAGGATACATTTAAAAGATCTCTTAGAAAAGCCCTGGAATTTTCATTCCCCCGGTAAGTTTAGCCATACCTTGCATTCCTAATTCCTGAGAGCGTTTTAAAGCTTCTTTCGCGGCGACTAAAATCAAATCTTCTAAAATTTCCACTTCTTCTGGATTAACTACGTTTGGGTCAATTTTAACGGATAATATTTCCTGCTGACCATTTACTTGAATTTTTACCGCGCCTCCGCCGGAAATTCCTTCCACTACTTGAGCTCCTAATTCTTCCTGCATTTTTCCCATTTGTTCCTTCATTTTTTGCATTTGTTTTAATATTTGCTT
>JACPDS010000079.1:2049-3967 GCA_016183885.1 Armatimonadota bacterium | reverse complement strand
GCCGCCTTATGTAGGGGTTCAATTTATCAAACCCGCTCTATTAACTTTGATGCTGGCAGGCGCGGGTTCAATAAATTGAACCCCTACAAATTAAATCCCTACCATTATTAGACAGCCCCCGTTTTATAATTAGGTTGAATTTTTTTATAATCGGGTTGGATAAATCCGACCCCTACATTATCCCTGCCTGTGCGTCGCACGCAGATAGGTCTTCTGTATATGTTTTATTAATTTTAATTGCATTTTTCAGGTTAAAGCCTTCTTGACGAAATGTTAACAAATTTTTAATATATTTTGGCTTAATCTTATGCTATATCTATTATTATTATTAAATTAAAGTAAGGAAGGTGAAAACTAATGATAAATAATATAAATTACTATGGAAAAAATCAGAAGCTTGAATATCCGGAAAATTCAACGCTTAAACCCGCTCAAAATAAAATTCTTGATTTAGGGAAACTAGGAAAAATAAACTATACGGAAAAAGATTTAATAGATACTCGCATTCCTTTAATAATTTTCTCAAAAGATAATCAAGTTATAGAAAAAATAAAATTAGATTTCCAAAAAATCGATCCTCAAAATCTTACTTTAAAAGATTTAAGCATTATTAATGGATTGGCGCTAGAAATTGCGCCGGAAAAAGCTAAAAATTTATTTAAAGATTGCCAGAATAATAAAGATTTAAATATATCCTTAAATCGTAAAATTAAATTACCTCTGCCAAATATTATTAATTTTAATCCAAACTCTACTAAATTAGATTTAGTTTCCAAAATTTTTGATTTAAAAAAAATTCAGGATAAAGGTATAAACGGAGAAGGAGTAGGAGTAGCTGTTATTGATTCAGGAATTGCTCCTCATCCTGATTTAAAAGAACAAATTGCGGCTTTTGTAGATTTAGTAAATGGAGGAACTATGCCGTATGATGATGGCGGTCATGGAACTCTTGTAGCAGGATGCATTGCGGGTTCCGGAGCATTATCTCAAGGTAAATATAAAGGAGTGGCGCCAAAAGCTAATCTTATTGGAATAAAAGTTTTTGACGAAAAAGGAGAAGCTGCCGGCGACAGAATAATTAACGCTTTTAAATGGGCCATAGAACATAAAGAGCAATATAATATTAAAGTAATTAATTTTTCCGGCGGAGATAAAATTACTACGCCTTATATAAAAGATCCCATAGTCCAAGTAGTAGAAGAAGCGGCCTCCTCAGGAATAAGCGTGTTTATAGCGGCTGGCAATTCAGGTCCTATGCCTAGAACTATTGCTTCTCCGGCTAATGCTCCTTCGGCTATTACAATGGGTTCTTTAATTTCTACCACCAATTCTGGTTCATATGCTATGGTGTCCGGAACTTCTTTTGCCTCCCCAATCGGAGCGGCGGCAGCCGCCTTGCTTTATCAAATAAAACCGACTCTTAATCCAAAAGAAGTTAAGGAAATTCTAAAACAAACCGCTATTAAATTAAATCCTAATCTTAGTCCTAATATTCAAGGCGCGGGAGTAGCTGATCCAGTTGAAGCGGTCAATAAAATTTATCCGCTCTAAATTCAAATTAAATTTTTAAAGGAATATTTTTTAAAAATATAGAAAATAAAGTTATAATAGCATAAGCGTTAAGTATAATAGATAAATTTAGAGCTGTAAAATTACGCTTCAATTATAAAATTTAAAAAAGGAGATAATACTTATGCCTTTAGTAGGAACGCGGGAAATATTTAAAAAGGCTTACGATGAAGGTTATGCCGTTGGCGCTTTTAATGTAAATAATATGGAAATTATTCAAGGAATTATAGAAGCCGCTAAAGAAGAAAGAGCTCCTTTAATTTTACAGGTATCTGCCGGCGCGAGAAAATATGCCAGAAGCGAATATTTAATTCATTTAGTAAAAGCCGCTTTAGAAACTGCCGATCTG
>JACPDS010000079.1:0-2037 GCA_016183885.1 Armatimonadota bacterium | reverse complement strand
TGCAAAGATTGTATCGATGATGGATTTACATCGGTAATGATTGACGGTTCAAAATATCCCTTTAAGGAAAATGTGGAATTGACTAAAAAAGTGATAGATTATGCTCATTTAAAAGGAGTATCCGTAGAAGCGGAATTAGGAAAGCTGGCCGGAATTGAAGATGAAGTAAATGTTAAAGAAAAAGATGCTCTCTTTACCGACCCGCAGGAAGCCGCAGAATTTGTGGAAAAAACTAAATGCGATTCTCTGGCTATCGCAATTGGGACAAGTCATGGAGCTTATAAATTTAAAGGCGAACCAAGATTAGATTTTGAAAGGTTAGAAAAAATTCAAAAACTTCTTCCGGGATTTCCAATTGTTTTACATGGCGCTTCGTCTGTGCCAGAATATCTGGTTAATCTTTGCAATCAATACGGAGGTAAAATTCCCGGCGCAAAAGGAGTTCCTGAAGAAATGCTGCGTAATGCCGCAAAAGGAGCGGTTTGCAAAATCAATATTGACACTGATTTGCGCTTAGCCATGACTGCCACTATCCGAAAAATATTTTATGAAAATCCCCAAGAATTTGACCCAAGAAAATACTTAGGACCTGCTCGAGATGCTATCAAAGAAGTAGTAAAACATAAATTAATTAATGTATTAGGATGCGCTCATAAAGCATAAATATAACTTAAAAATGGAATCTTTTAAAAATTTAGAAAAAATATGTCAAAATGTTCTTTCAGATTCTTCGCTAAAAGATAACGCTTTAATTGAGCTTATCACCCAATCTATTTGTCAAGCTTTAAATAAAGAAAAAGAAGAAAACCTTAAAAAAAATCTTTTAAAATTTTGCCATAATCTTAATAATCAAGGATTTTTCTCGGGAACATCAGGAAATTTAAGTATCCGCGCATCTTCCAATCCTAATGAAATCTTAATCACTCCCTCCGCTGTAAATAAAGGAGAATTAATTTTAGATGATATTATTAAAGTGAATTTAGAGGGAGATAAAATCCAAGGTCATAGAGAACCAACTTCTGAAATAAAAATGCATCTTTGGATTTATCAAAAAAGAGAAGATATAGGAGCGATTGTTCATGCTCATCCTCCTTTTGCCACCGGTTTTGCGGCTGCCGGGCGATCTTTAGACCAAGAGGTATTACCGGAGGCTATTTTAGTTTTAGGAAAAGTCCCTTTAGTGGAATATGCAACTCCTTCTACATGGGAGCTTCCTCAAAATTTAGATCAATATTTAAAAGAACATAATTCATTTTTATTAGCTAATCATGGCGCTTTAACTTTAGGAGAAAATATTGAACAAGCTTCGCATCGCATGGAAACCTTAGAACTTTTTGCTAAAGTAATTTTAATTGCCCGTATTTTAGGCGGCGAAAAATTACTTACTAAAGAACAATTAGATAAGCTTTCTAAAATCCATCCTTAAATTTCAAAATCAGCGTCTTTCTTTTTAAATTCATCTCGAATAACGGCAACTTTTTCTAAAATTGCGCCAAATTCCGGATAGAAAAAATCGTCTATTTTAATAGATTGCTCCCCATTACTTAAAATCATCTGACGGAAATGTTTTTTCCCTCGCGGAGGCTGAATAAAAATAAGTTCTTTC
The DNA here is from genome assembly GCA_016183885.1 of Armatimonadota bacterium. Lineage (GTDB taxonomy): Bacteria > Vulcanimicrobiota > JACPDS01 > JACPDS01 > JACPDS01 > JACPDS01. The sequence goes on along the minus strand of JACPDS010000079.1, from coordinate 431 downwards.
CAGTTTACTCTTATAATATTTTTCTTTCCGGGTTGACTAAAAAGAACTGCATCTTTGGTAAATACAAGCCTTTTTTGTGAAGTATCAAAATATAAATAAATTATCACTACAATTATAAAAAAAGCAAAAATCACAGGAAGATAACAAAACATTATTTGAAGAGCCGGTTCATTGCCGGGAAAAAGTTTTAAATTTCTAACTCCCGCGTAAACTAAATACAATGCCATTAAAAATGGTAGAAAAGAGAATAAATAGAATTTTTTAAAATTTGGCAGAATAACTTTATCTTCCATATATAAAACACCTCCGAATCATAAATTAATTTTTAATAATTCTATATTTTTAATTTTAATTCCTTCTTTTGATAAAAAATGTTATTCCACAGGGAAAATGTCACGCCCCCTCGCCCTTCCCTCTCCCCAAGGGGAGAG
>JACPDS010000070.1:8233-10524 GCA_016183885.1 Armatimonadota bacterium | reverse complement strand
ATTTGCAAAATTATTTAAATGTTAAAGCCGAAAAAATTCAGGTTATTTATCCCGGAATAGATACTCAATTTTACCCCCTTAATTTTTCTTTAGAAAAAAAAACTTTTTTATTAAAAAAATATTCTCAAGAAGGAGCTCCTTTTATTTTTTGGATTGGTTCAATAGAGAAAAGAAAAAATATTACAGGTTTAATTAAAGCTTTTAAAATTTTAAAAGAAGAAGAAAAGATTCCTCATAAGTTAATTTTAGGAGGGGCGGCAGCTAATAATAAAGAGGAATTAAAAGCGATAAAAAAGTTAGGCTTAGAATATGAAGTTATTTTTTTAGAAAATATTAACGATTTAAAATTATTAGAACTTTATAATTTAGCGGATTTATTTATTTTTCCTTCTTTTTATGAAGGTTTTGGTCTGCCGGTTTTAGAGGCTTTTGCCTGCGGAACGCCTGTGGCTTTAGCTGATTCTTCTTCCCTGCCGGAAGTCGCTAAAGATGCGGCTTTATATTTTAATCCGGAAGATACTTATGAAATTGCCCGCGCTTGCGCTAAAATATTAAAAGATAAATCTATTCAAGAAAAATTAAGGAATTTAGGGTTTAAGCGTGTCTTGGATTTTTCATGGAGAAAAAGCATTGATAAATTATTAGTTTTTTTTAATACTCTTTTATAAATCTATAATATAGGCGCGCCGCAAAATTTTGTTATTTTTTTAAAAAAATAAGTGAAGCGGGTTTATCCCGCTAAAAGTGGGGGGAGGTCCAATAAGTTCCCTTGAAAACGCATTTTAAGCGCAAAAAACAAAAATTAAAAGTATTTATTACTGAATTTTTTATAGAACCTAGTTTTATCTCCAAATTCTTTATTTATTAATTGACAAGCTCTTTTTTGATATGGTATATTATTTTAAGATTTTAAAATTTATCTTTGGAGGAAAAAGATGGAGTTAAATATTAAAGGTAAAAATATAGAAGTTACTCAAGCCTTAAGGGATTATATTCAAAAAAAGATGGGAAAACTTACTCGTTATTTTGATCAGATTATTTCTATAGAAATTACTTTAAGTATGGAAAGAGCCTGGCATATTATTCAGGCTAGCATTCATACCAATGGTTTAATTTTAACGGGAAAAGAAAAAACCAATGATATGTACTCTTCAATTGATAAAATTATGGATAAATTAGAAAAACAAATTAAAAAACAAAAAGAAAAATATAATAATAAGCATAAAATGGAAACCATTAGAACAATAAACGAAAATCTAAATTCAAGCAATGAAAAAGAATCTCAAGAATTATTTAAAATTTCCAAGGTGAAAACTTTTAGCTTGGGAAAACCTATGTTGATTAAAGAGGCTATTAAAGAAATGGAAACGGCCGGGTATGATTTTTTTATTTTTAAAAATGTTGAAAATCAAAGAGTAAATTTAATTTATGCTAAGAGAAATGGATATGGTTTAATTGATGTAATTGACTCTCCAGAAGATTAAATTTAAAAATTAAAACTATAAGTTAAAATCCGGGGAAAATAAATTGCCTAATAAAAAATCCCCTCTTACTTTTATTATATTACAAGGTCCCCCTGCGGAAAATAATGAAATAACTTTATTTTTTCAGGAAGCCCGCGAGGCGATTGTAAGAGATACTTTAAATAAAGTAAGTTTTATCCCCGAAATTAAAGAAAAAATTTTAATTTCAGGCAGTCAAAAATTACTAAAAGATTTTAAAGAAATTAAGACTAAATTTCTTCCTTATAAAAAACATTTTCATCTGGGAAATTATTTATTGGAATTAATTCAAGAATATAATTTAAATAAATTGATTTATTTTGGAGGGGGAGCCGCTCCTTTAATTTCTAAAGAAGAATTAAGCAAATTAGCCGGGATTTTAATTAAAGAAAAAAATATTGTTGTAGCGAATAATTTTTTTTCCTGCGATTTTTTAGGTTTTACTCCCGCTTCTACTTTAAATTTAATTGAAGATCTGCCTGCCTGCGACAACCCCTTAAGTTTTTTATTGGCGGAAAAAGGCGGCTTAAGATATAAAAGACTGCCTGTAAGCGCGGGGACTTTTTTTGATATTGACACTCCGATTGATTTAGCGATTTTAAAACTTTATCCTGAAAATGGATATTTTACTAAAAAAATTTTGGAGAGCTACCCTTTTCCAACAGATAAGTTAAAAAAAATTCAAAGTATTTTTAAAAATAATAAAAATGAAATTTTAATTTTTGGAAGGATTTCTTCCGCTGTTTATAGTTATCTTTTCGGAAAATTACTTTGCAGATTGAGAGTTTT
>JACPDS010000070.1:0-8163 GCA_016183885.1 Armatimonadota bacterium | reverse complement strand
TTTTTCTTACTGGTGATATTTTATAGAAGAATTTGGAATAGAAAGATTTTTTAAAAAAATTTCTAAAATTACTCAAGCGGCTTTTATTGATTCTAGAGTGATTTTTGCTCATTTAAAATTGAATCCAACCCAGAGCGATCGTTTTTATTCTGATTTGGGCCAATGGAAAAAAATTAAACAGCCTTTTATTAAAAAATTTACTTATTTTGCCGAGAATGCTTCTATTCCGATTGTTTTAGGAGGACATTCGCTGGTAAACGGCGGTTTATATATTTTAAGCGAGCTTATTGGGTTAGATAAATCAGACTCTTATGTAAAAAAAAATGTGCTTAATTAAATGTATTTACTGCAAAGGAAAAGGCCGGATAATTTGTTCTGTTTGTCAGGGACAGGGCAAAATTAAGAAAAATAAGAAAATGACAATCTGCTTATCTTGTCAAGGGAAGGGTAAAATTAACTGCCGCCATTGTATCGGTTCAGGATGGGTGGAAATGCCCGCTATAGCTTAAAGGGAAAATGTATTTAAAAGGGAATAGAAATAATTATAAATGCAGAATTTGAAGATTAGTTATTCCGGCATTAGAGGAATTTTCGGGCAGGGTCTTGATTGCGATACAGCCTTTCGTTTTGGCAAAGCTTATGCCAGGCTAATTTCTCTTAAAGTTGAAAATCCTTTAATTATTATCGGGAAAGATACTCGACCATCGGGAGAAAAATTAAAAAAAGCTGTTTTATCCGGTCTTAATGAGATTCCATGTCAGATTGTTGATTTAGGCACTTCGCCTACTCCAACAGTAGAAGTAATGGCACATTATCTTAAAGCCGACGGGGGAATTATTGTCACCGCCAGCCACAATCCTTTAGAGTGGAACGGCTTTAAATTTCTTTTAGGAAAAAAAGGAATTGTTTTAGATGCGAAACAAACCGAAAAACTTTTGTTATTTTATGAAGAAATTGACTCTAATTTGAAATATCAAGAAAATTTTCCGCTTCCTAAAGTTAAAAATTCTTCCCTTAAGGCAGTTAAATGGCATATTAAGAAGATTATTTCTAAAATTAATTTTAGAAAAATAAAAGAACGTCAATTTAAAATAGTAATTGACTCAGCTCAAGGAGCGGGAGAAATTGCCACAAAAAGACTTTTAAAAGAATTAGGCTGTAAGGTAATAAGCTTAAATATTAAAAGAAGTTCCGAGCCGATACCTGAAAATTTAAAAGAATTAATTAAAGCAGTTAAGGAAAATGAAGCTGATTGCGGATTTGCTCAGGATTTGGACGCCGATAGATTAGCTATAGTTTCGGAAATCGGAATTCCGCTTGGCGAAGAGTATACTTTAGCTTTAGCAGCTAAACATCTTTTAGAAAAATATAAAGGTAAAAAAACAATAATTGTAAAAAATTCTTCCACCAGCAAAATGATTGATGATTTAGCGGAACTTTATCAGGCTAAATTAGTTGAGGTAAGGGTTGGAGAAGTAAATCTTTCTTCGGCTATTTTAGAATATGCTAAATCTAAAGCAGTCGTTTTCGGAGGAGAAGGCAACGGAGGAGTAATTTATCCTTCTGTAGGATATGGAAGAGATAGTTTAATTGGAATAGCCTTGATTTTAGAGTATTTAGCTTTTAATAAGAATGAAAAACTTTCCCAATTATCCGATTATCTTCCTAAATATTATATATTAAAAGAAAAAAAAAGCTGCTTTCACAGACAGGTAATTGATGAATATATTCAAAAACTAAAAAATAAATACGCTCATGAATCTATCTCTTATTTCGACGGAATTAAGATTAATTTTAAAGACGGCTCCTGGTGTCAAATTAGACCGTCTAATACAGAGCCGATTTTACGTTTAATTGTAGAAACAAAAGATCTTCAAGATACAAGAAAAATAATGCAGGATCTTTTAACGCTTTAATTTAAAATATCAAATTATATTTTGTGAAAGAACTATTTAAAGAAAACAAGTTTCGCATAATTACAGCGATTTTATTCTTAGTTGTAGCTCCGCTTGAAATTTTATCTTTATTTTCCATACATTTTCCTTTTTGGGTTGAATTTCCTTTTGTTATTGTAATTGTGTTATTTCTGGGCAAAGATGTTTTTATAAGCGGGATACAAGGATTATTTAAATTAGATTTTTCAAATATAAATCTTTTAATGACTATAGCTGTGACAGGCGCGTTTTACCTTCAAAAGTTTGATGAAGCGGTAATTATCATTGTGCTTTTTGCTCTTGGAGATACCTTAGAGGAATTTGGAATAAGAAAAAGTCAAAGAGCTTTGGAAAAGTTAATTGAAAGTACTCCTAAATTAGCGGAAGTAAAAGGGAAGGGAGAAAAAATTCCTCTAGAAAAAATAAGTCCCGGAGAGATTATAATTATAAAACCCGGGAATCAGATTCCTTTAGACGGGGAAGTTATTAAAGGCGAATCTCTTATCGATGAATCGTCAATAACCGGCGAAGCGTTTCCTAAAGATAAATGTGTAGGAAGTTTAGTATATGCAGGAACAATCAACACTTATGGTTATTTGGAGATAAAAGTTAATAAAATCGCTAAAGATACCACTTTATCCAAGATTATTGATTTAACTTATAAAGCCGCTCAATCTAAGTCAAAATCCCAAAAATTTATTGAAAAATTTGCTAAAATTTATACTCCTTCAGTAGTTTTTATTTCTTGTCTTCTTTTTATTATTCCGGTATTTTTTTTAAGCGGAAATTTTAATTTTTGGTTTAATCAAGCTTTAACCCTGCTTATTATCTCTTGTCCCTGCGCTTTGGTAATTTCAACTCCTGTAGCTGTTTTTTCCGCTATTGGAAATGCCACGGAAAAAGGAATCTTGATAAAAGGGGGAAGATTTATTGAAGAAATGGGAAAAATTAAAGCTATTGCTTTTGATAAAACCAGAACGCTCACTAAGGGAGAATTAATTGTTTCAGATGTAATTCCATTTAATAATTTTACCGAAGACGAGGTAATTGCCTGCGCAGCCGGCATGGAGCTTTTCTCGGAACATCCTATTGCCAAAAGTATTTTATTAAAAGCAAAAGAAAAGAAAATTTCTCCGCATTTATGCAAAGATTTTCAAGCCCTCTCGGGAAAAGGATTAAAAGGTGAATGTGTGGTTTGTTTTAATACTCATCATTGTTTAGGGAATATTAAATTTTTCGCTGAAGAACATTATGTTGAAGAAGCTATTTTTAAAAAAGTGGAAGAATTTGAAAAACAAGGAAAAACTACTGTTGTCATAGGCAATGATAAAGAAATAAAGGGTTTAATCGTTATCAGCGATGAAATAAGAGAAGAAAGCCAAGCCCTTATAGACAACCTTTTAAAAATAAAAATTGTTCCTATTATATTAAGCGGGGACAATCAATTTTCCTCAGAATTTGTTGCTCAAAAATTAGGTATAAAAATTGTAAAAGCCGGATTATTGCCCGATGAAAAAGTTGAGCAGTTATTGGAATTTATGCGGAAATATAAATATGTGGCTATGGCGGGCGATGGAATAAATGACGCTCCCGCGCTGGCTACTTCAACCGTAGGAATCGCTCTGGGAGCAATCGGCTCGGATATTGCCGTTGAAAATGCGGATGTTGCTCTTATGAATAATAATTTAAATATAATTCCTTATTTTATAAATTTAAGCAGGAAATGTCTTAAGAAAATAAAATTTAATATTGCTTTAGCGCTATTAATTAAGTTTTCATTTTTAATTTTAGCTCTTATTGGCTGGAGCAATTTGGTTTCCGCTATTTTTGCCGATGTGGGAACTACTGTTTTAGTAATTTTAAATAGTTTAAGTTTATATAATTATAAATAATTTTTTAAAAAACTTGCTAAAATAAAAAAATTATTGTATAATAGAAAAAGATTTTTTTAAAATTTAAAAAATTAACTTATTTTATATAAAATAAAAAGTTATCCGTTTATGTTTTTAGTTTTTTTAAGCTTAATCAGCTCTAAGAAGGGAGTGAATTTTTAAAAAAGAGCCGGCTTAAAATGAAAACCTTAAGCTTTTTTAAAATAAAGTTTAAGAAATTATGAGAAAATTAAGAAGAAACTCATTTATTTTTAACTTTATTATTTTAAAAGATTTAAGGTAAATTATAATCTTAATTTTTTAAGGAGGATTAATTAATGAGAAAATACTCATGGTTAGCAACATTAATTATAATCTTTTCCCTGATTTCTCAAGTAATGTCAGCTCCTTTATTTGGAGATGTGCCTGAGAATCACTGGGCAAGAGATGCTGTTGCTCAATTAGCCGCTAAAGGTTTAATAGTAGGTTATCCGGATGGCACCTTTAAAGGCGATCGAGCTGCTACTCGTTGGGAATTAGCTATGGTAGTAGCTAGAATGCTTGCTAAATCCGAACAAATGTGGGCTACTTTTGCCACTAAAGCTGATTTAGAAGCTTTAAGACAATTGGTAAATAATTTAAGAGAAGAATTAGACGCTTTAGGAGTAAGAGTAAATAATTTAGAAGATAATTTGTCTAAACTTACCGCTCGCGTTTGGGATTTAGAAAAAATTCGTTTTTATGGTTCGGTAAACTCAATTTTTGTTACTCAAGGTTTTAAAAGCACCGGGCTTCCAGATCCTTTAGGATTTGATTCAGGCAGCGCTTTTAATACCGCTAACGCTATAGGTTCAGCTGTTGGAGCATTAATGAGACCTCCGGGAATGGCTGATTTTACTAATGCAACAGCTACTTTAGCAAATGCCGTTTACAATAGTTTCCCTGTAATGGATTATTTTACTGGAACTCCATTTGTAAATGGCACCGCCTTTACCACAGTGGCTATTTTAGGCACTAAGCTTAGAGTTTCTTCTGATGTTAATGGCGGAGCTGAATTTGCAGCTTATAGCCGCGTAGGGGATGCCGCCGTAGCTCCTTATTATGGAGTTTCCGCGCCTTATCTTAGCAATTCTTTCACTCAACATTTTACTTTAGATGGCACTAACCGTCGTTTCCCTTACACTAAAATGACTTTAGATAACGCATGGTTTAAATATAATCCTTCCGGAACTAAAGTAACATTAGGATCTATTCGCAGCGATTCTTTTGATGATTTAGTTCTTTATGGAGAACCTAATCCAAATGCAGTTCAAGGATGGGGTCAGCCTCTTCCTTTCTTTGGAGTAGCTGTAAACGGTTCTACTTATTTAATTGCTCCAATGAAATTTGAAGTATTAGGTTCAAAATTAGCTAATGATGTTCCTAATTCTACAATTGCCGCTGCTAATATGTATAATTCATTTTTAACTGGTTTTAATTTGGATTGGGAATTTAAGGGAGGAGATTTTAAGCTTAATTTCTTGAGAGCCGCCGATGATTATTTCGGAGGAACTCTTTTAGCTTCGGGCGGAATGCAGAATCCTTTTGCATGGCAGAATCCTTTAAATGGATGGAGCGCCGCTCAAGTTCCGCAGCAAGGACAAAGACCGATTCAAGCTGGAAATTCTGCTAATGGATTGCTTGGTCCTCAAGGAGTTAGTATTTGGGGAGCTAGTATTCGTTATGAATTCCCAAATAATATAAAATTCGCCGCGGAATATGCTTCTTCTGCATATAAGCCTAATCTTAACAGCGGATTTGAGAAAACCGGAAATGCCGGAAGAGCGGAATTAAATACTTCGGTATTTAATAATCTCTTATTCCTTTCTGCAGAATATGTAGCGGTAAGTCCGTTTTTTGATCCTTATGTAATACCTTATCCCAATGTAATTTCCGGAGAAAGCACTTATCGTACCACTAATGCGGCTGGTTTTGCTTTCATGAACCAGATTCCAGAACCAATCTGGAGAATGGATTTCACTTATATTCCCGGATATTATCAATTGCATAATAGTTCAATGTATCCTAATAACCGCCGCGGACTTAGATTTTATGCCAATTACAAACTTCCCTCAGGACATGGTAATATAGATGCTAAATATGCTTCTCTTGAGCAAGTTGCCTATTCTGCTCCTATGGCTAGCGGAGGAATGGCTGATTATCCCGGATTTATAGAACCATTTTTCTGGCCTATGGGCGGACAAGAAAATACCAAGGGTAAAGTCGAGATGTATCATTTAGGATTTAATTATAAGTTTCCTAACACTAAATTAGGCATGAATCTAGCTTATGATCTTGGCAGAATGAAGAGACCTACATCTCTTATCAATAATAACGCCGCTCCAACCAACAATATTAATATTGCTGGAAACTGGGGTATGATTGGTTTAGTTTATCCGTTTAATGATAAGTTTACTTTAAAAGGCGGTTATAATCTTGCCGGCTTTAAAGGTTCTTATCGTTCCACCGGTATAAACTGGGATTATAAGCAAACTATACCTTATCTTGGCTTTAATTATAATATTAGCGAAAATACCACTTGGGGTTTAATGCTGCAGGCTTATAAAGTCAATGATTCCGTTCCAAGTTCTAGTTTAACTAACAATCAATGGGATTGGGGTGGAACCAGAGTCTTCTCTGAAGTAAAGATTAGCTTCTAATTTTTACTTTCTTAGAATAAGGTTAAAAAGGAAGTCTTTCTAAAAATGAAAGGCTTCCTTTTTTAGCCTTTTAAGATTTTATATTTTCTGCTAGATGTCCACCCCGAGGCAATATCGGGATGGACATCTATTTTTAAAACTTTGTGATATATTCACAAGTTTCTTAAATGAAAAGGGGGATTTTTAATATGTCTAAAGCGCTTTTGCCTAAAATTGATCTTGATCTTTGTATTGGCTGTGGAGCCTGTGTAGCCTCCTGTCCTTATTCAGTAATTGAAATGGATGGTGATTTTGCTAAAGTAGTAAGACCGGCTGATTGTCGTCAAGTAAAAGATTGTGTAACGGCTTGTCCTGTTTCAGCCATTACTATGGAAGAATTAGAATATGATGATAGCGGGCTCAAATCTTAAAAAATTAAAGAAGTAATTTTTAAGCAAGAAAAAAATGTTATTTTTTTTTAGTTTTTTAATTATTTTTTTTTAATATTTTTCCGGCTAAAATTCCTGTATGTTTACTATTTTCAATAACTATTTTTCCATTTACTAAAACATATTCAATTCCTTGAGGATAAGTTTGAGGTTTTGTAAAAGTAGCCAAATCTTTAACAGTTTTAGGATTAAAAATTACTAAATCGGCAAAATTTCCAGCCTTAATTAATCCCCGCTTTTTTAAACCTAATTTATTAGCCGAGAAAAATGTCATTTTATAAATAGCTTCTTCTAATGTTAGAATTTTTTTATCTCTTACATAATATCCTAAAATTCTGGGGAAAGTGCCATAAGCTCGAGGATGAGGCTGTCCTTTGCTTAAAATTCCATAAGGGGATCTAGCCATAGCGTCGCTTCCAATACTTGTATAAGGGGATTTCATTACTTTAATTAGATCTTTTTCGGACATAGAAAAAAATATTGCTTCTACAGGACATTCTTCTTCTATAAATAAATTCAAGATTATTTCTTCAGGATCTTTATTTTTAATTTTAGCAATTTCAGCAATATTTTTACCAATACAATCTTTATTTTTGGTATATATACAACTAATCCAAATATCTTTCCATGAAACATTAAGACGTTTTTTAATTTCTTTTTTAATTTTTAAGTAAAAAGCTTTATTTTGCAAATTTTTCTTTAGATAATCTTTATTTTTTTGAATAATCCAATCAGGAAGGAGCACATCTAAGCTGGTATTAGAAGCTAAATATGGATATTGATCGCAAAATACTTCTAAATTTGTACTTTGAGCTTTTTTAATTAAGTTTAAACTTTCTTTTACCTTCCCCCAATTTTTTTTGCCGCTGGCTTTATGATGAGCAATTTCAAGTTTAACTTTCGAACTTCTGGCAATTTCAATAACTTCTTCTACAGCGGAAAGTAAATTTTCTCCTTCATTACGAATATGCGCGGCATAAATTCCGTCATATTCTTTAACTACTTTAGTTAATTCGATTAATTCTTCTTTACCGGCAAAACAAGATGGAATATAAATTAAACCGCTGGAAAGCCCCCATGAACCGTCTTCTAAGGATTTTCTTAAAAGATTTTTCATTTTGTTTAATTCATCATCTTTAGGAGCTCTATCTTCATAACCTAAAACACAAAGGCGGATAGTTCCCTGACCGGTTAAAGTAATAACATTTAATCCCAAACCCTGGTTATTTAA
>JACPDS010000069.1 GCA_016183885.1 Armatimonadota bacterium | reverse complement strand
TTTAATTCTTATTTCATTCTATCAATGGTGCACATGTATCTGAACTTTTTCATTGCAACCGGTTGCATTAGCCAACAAGCTTGGAATTTGACGGCAACACATCCCCCTTATGGATTTTTATAATTTTTAAAAATATAATTCATGGCTTCTTTAAAATTTACTACGCCTGCTCCCTGCTCTCCATGATAATCAGGAAGTTTAAAAGCTGTTTTTTTAAGAGCTTCGGAAATTTGATCTTTGGTTAATGATGGATTAACATCCAGCATTAAAGCTATTGCTCCTGCAATTACAGGAGCCGCAAAAGATGTTCCGGTTGTCATATTTGTATAAGCATAAGATGGAGGCAGTTTGTCAAGAGAGTTAAAATAATCTCCATTAATAGTAGCAAGATCCTTTCCCGGAGCGCTTATATCAGGTTTATCGGGAAAATCATAATCATAACTAGAAAATAATAAAATCCTGTCATCTTCCATTTCAATGCTTCTAGAATGATTAGATGCGCCGACTGTAATAACAGAAGGAAGATAAGCCGGGCTATGCATTCTTTTTGTCCCTGTACCATTATTGCCGGCGCTCACTACACATATAATTCCTTCTTGAGCTGCTTTTTCCATAGCTTGATTTAAACGTCTATCTGCCGAAGGATTTTCGCCATTAGAAGTTAAAGAATAATTGAGAATTTTTATATTATATTTATCTTTATTTTCAATTATCCAGCTAAGGGCTTTTAATATATTTTCTGTTTCCATATTGCCCTTTTCATCCATAACTTTTAAACAAATTAATTTTGCGCCAGGGGCTATTCCTTTTATTTTACCTTTGGATAATTTCCCTGTTCCGGCAATAATTCCACATACCCTAGTCTCATGATATCTGTTTCCCGCAGAAGATACATCATAATCATACGGTTCTTTTTTATTATAGACGAAATCTTTAAAATAAAGAATATTATCTTTTATATCAGGATGTGGAATGACGCCTGTTCCAATAACGGCAATATTTATATTCTTTCCTGTTATTCCTTGATTATGAAATTCTTCAACCCCTAAAATTTCATTATCAAAATCTCTATATAAAGTTTCATCATTACTATTTGGTTTAATGTTTTCTTGAGGCTGCAAAATAACTTTAGGAATATTTGAAATATTTTTATTGGTTTCCATTTTTTTCTTCTTTCTCCGGCATTATAATTATATTATAAATAAATTTTATTAAATTTTAAAATTAAAAATTAATAGAGGAAAAAAATTAAATGAATATTAAGGGGCGGCTTTTCTAAATGCAAAAAGCGTTTTCTGAAATTATTTTTTGAGCGAGCTTCTTTTCTTCGGGAAATTTAACCCTGCCTTTTAAAATAATATCTTTTTCTTTAAAATCAATCGAAATTTTAAAAGCGTTTAAGCCTAATTCTTGAAATAAATTATTTTTAATTTTTGTTAAAATAATTATCTCTTCATTGGAAAAAATTTTTTTTTCTTGAGCAATTTTTAATTTATTAATTACGCTTTTTACTTCAGGAAATTTTTTAGTTAAAATTTCAGCGGAAATTTTTTCATCTTGACTTTTTACTTCTCCATCTAAAGTAATTATTTTATTTTTTGAGATAACTGTAAGTTTTAAAAAATTTAAAAAATTCTGCTTGGTTAATTCAGTTTTTATTTTAGAGCTTAAAACAGCGTCTTCTAAAATTAAATTAGCTTCTTTTTTGGCTTCCCCGCAATTATTAATAGTTATCAAAATTATTAAAATCAAAACAAAATATCTTTTCATAATTTAAAATAAATTCAATAATTTTTAGTTTTAATCCTTTAAATTTAAAGGATTAAAACTAATTTTTGAAGAACTATAAAAAGTAATTTTTTAAAAAATGAAGGCGGTTTTTTTAAATGTTAACACGAAGTATTATATTTAAAGGCACGCGTCAGGGAATCCTGGCGGGAATTAATGAAGAAGAAAATATAGATAATATTTTAGAAGATTTTAAAGAGAAAATTAAAGAAAACGAAAATTTTTTTAAAGGTTCTAAAATTAGTTTGGATTTAGGCTAGAGAGAACTTAAAGAAGATGAATTTTTAAAATTTAAATAATTTCAGGGGATTATCAGCTCTAACGCCATAACAAGAAACCTGGTTGAATCTTATGGAATTAAATCAATTATCGGACGCTTAGGGTTAGCGGAGCATCAAGGCCGAAATTTAAAACAAAAAAATAATAAACAGGAAGATAATACTTTATCGGAGCAGACACTTTTAATAAAAAGAACTTTAAGGTCCGGGCAGAAAATAAATTTTTCGGGAAATGTAGTAGTCTTAGGCGATATTAATCCCGGAGCGGAAGTAATCGCGGGGGGAGATATAGTGGCTATGGGAGCTATCAGAGGAATGGTGCATGCCGGCGCTCAAAATTCTCAAGCTTCAATTTTAGCTTTAAAACTGCACCCAGCCCAATTGCGTATCGGGGATAAAACTGCTTATTTAAATAATTCTAAAAATAATACTCCGGAGATAGCAAAAATAATTAATGAAGCCATAGTAATTTTACCATTTGGAAATTAAAAATAAAATATACTATAAAATTTTTAATTCTTAAGAGCTTAATTTTTATAATTTATAAGGGGGAAATATGGGAAGAGTAATTGTAATTACTTCAGGGAAAGGCGGGGTTGGAAAAACTACCGCTACCGCTAATATTGGAAGCGGACTTTCTCAATCAGGCAAGAAAGTGGTTTTAATAGATGCAGATATTGGACTGCGTAATTTAGATTTAATCTTAGGCTTGGAAAATAGAATTGTTTTTAATTTAGTGGATATAGTCGAAGGTAAATGCCGTTCCTTTAAACAGGCTTTAATTAAAGACAAGCGTTTTGAAAATTTATTTTTAATTCCGTCGGCTCAAAGCAGAGAAAAAGATGCCGTAAATCCTGAACAAATGAAAGAATTATGCGCAGAGTTAAAAGAAGAATTTGATTATGTCTTAATAGATTGTCCGGCAGGAATTGAACATGGATTTAAAAATGCTGTTGCCGGGGCTGATGAATCAATTAT
>JACPDS010000074.1 GCA_016183885.1 Armatimonadota bacterium | reverse complement strand
GCCGGAAGCGGAGCGGTTGGATTAGAAGCTTTAAGCCGGGGAGCGGAAAAAGTAGTATTTATAGAAAAAGATTGGCGGAATATTTCGATTATAAAAGAAAATTTAATAAAAATAAAAAAGTCAGCTCTGGTTATTAAAGGCGATGTTTTAAAGACTTTAAAAAAAATATCCGGAGAGGAATTTAATATAATTTTTTCCGACCCGCCTTATCAAACTGAAATAACGGAAAAATTATTTTCTCTTATTTTAAATCACGAGCTTTTAGCTAAAGATGGATGGTTAATTTTAGAACATTATCACAAAGAAGAACCTATAAAAAATTTAGATATTCGATTAGCTTTTGTAAAAAAATATGGGCAAACAATTCTTTCTTTTTATCTAAGGAGGTAAACCTTGAAAAGAGGCGTATATCCCGGAAGTTTTGATCCCTTAACAAACGGTCATTTAGATATTATTAAGCGTTCCTCGGCGATTTTAGATGAATTGGTTGTGGCAATAGCCGATAATCCCAATAAAATTCCTCTTTTTTCCATTAAAGAAAGATTAAATATTTTAGAAAATACTGTTAGCGATATTAAAAATGTCAAGATAGTTAGTTTTTCAGGATTATTAATTAATTTTTTAAAAAAGATTAATTCTAAAATTATTGTTAAAGGATTAAGAGCTTTATCAGATTTTGAAAATGAATTCCAAATGGCTTTGCTTAATCGAAAATTGAGCAATCAAATAGAAACTATTTTTTTAATTACCACAGATCATTATGCTTTTTTAAGTTCAAGCGCGGTAAAAGAAATTGCTTCATTTAAAGGAAGCGTTAAAGGTTTAGTGCCAAAATTTGTAGAAAATAAATTAAAGGAAAAATTTAAAAAATGAAAAGGGAATTTCTTAAAAGAGGTGATAACTTTTGAGTATATACAGGGTTTTAGATAAATTAGAAAATGCTATTTATAATAGTCCGCGTTTGCCTTTATTTTGGAGGGATCAAGTATTAATCAGCAGAGAGAAAATTTTAAGTCTAATTGAGAAAACCCGCACCAGTCTTCCTGAGGAAATGAAGCAAGCCCGTTGGATATCCAAAGAAAAAGAAAAAATTATTCAAGAAGCTAAAGAAGAATCTCAAAAAATTTTAGAAGAAAGTGGAATTAAAGCCATGAATATTTTAGAAGAAGTTAAAGAAAAAAGAGCTAAATTTTTAAATGAAAGTGAAATTATTAAAGAAGCCAAAGAAATTTCGCGAAAAATTTTAGAAGAAACAAAACTTAAGGCGGAAAATATATTTAAAGACGCTGATTCTAAATCTCAAGAAATTATAAATAAAGGCGAAGAAGAAGCCCGTTCTTTATATATACGCACCCAAAGCGAATTAAGCGAAACAAAAAGATCGGTTGCTGAATATACTAATCAAATCCTTCTTGGGTTAGAAAGAGAGTTGGAACGGATTTTAAAAACTATTGCTAAAGCTAAAGAGCATTTTAATAAAGAAAATTAATTTACTTTAAATGTTCTTGCGGCTAATTGAGTAATTTTTTGTCTAAGAGTTTCTTTTTTTTCTTTAAGAGCTTGAGGATTTTCTTCGTTTAGCAGTTTATCAGCTTTTATTTTATCTTGAGTTTCTTTTTTAAGAGGGTTTAGATTATAATCTAAACCTCCTCCCGGTATTAAACCACCCATTTATTTCACCTCGATTTATTATTCTTAATCATATTATCCCACATTTTATAAAAAAGTAAAGGATGACAAATAGGCGCCCTTTTCGGACAATCCCGATATTTGAATTATTCTGTCTTCTGGATTCTGGCTCCTGAATTCTTTAAGTTAAGTTTAGATATTAGAATTTGGAATTTTTCTAAAACCTCTTTTTGGAGGAACTTTTTAATAACTTATAGAATATAAAAATTTGTGTCCTTAAAAATTATAGATCATCCTTTAATTCAGCATAAATTAGCTATTTTACGCTCTAAAGATACTGGCGCAAAAGATTTTCGCGATTTAGTGGAAGAAATTTCTATGTTAATGGCTTATGAATCTACGCGGAATATTATTTTAGAAGAAGTAGAAATTGAAACCCCTTTAGAAAAAACCAGAGCCAAAGCTATTTTAGGCAAAAAATTAGGGATAATTCCTATTTTAAGAGCGGGTCTAGGAATGGTAAATGGAATTTTACGGCTTATACCGGCGGCAAAAGTGGGTCATATTGGAGTTTATCGGGATCATAATACTTTAAAGCCGGTTGATTATTATAGTAAGTTTCCAGAAGATTTAGCAGAGCGGGATATTTTGCTTTTAGATCCAATGCTTGCTACAGGCGGTTCAGCCGCCGCTTCCGTAGAATTTTTAAAAAATAACGGCGCAAAAAGCGAAAATATAAAGTTTATGTGTTTGGTAGCTTCTCCGCAAGGATTAAAAACACTTCAGGGGTGTGATTCTGAAATAGAAATTTATACCGCTTCAGTTGACCGAACTTTAAATGAAAAAGGATATATTTTACCCGGCTTAGGTGATGCAGGGGACCGTTTATTTGGAACAATTTAAAATTTTATGAAAAATCAAAATATTAATCCTGAAATATTAAAAAAAGCTTTAAAAATAGCTCTTTCTACAGGCGCAGATTTAGCCGATATTTTTATTGAAAAAAATTTTAAAAATGTAATTTTAAGCGATGATCGAAAAATTAAAACCGCTTTATCCGTTAATCAAGGCATAGGAATAAGAATAGTTAAAGGAGAAGAAACTTATTACGGGATTACCGATTCCTTTAAAGAACATGATATTTATAATTTAGCTGAATTTCTTAAGAACTCTTTTGCTTTAAAAAATAATCCCGGCAAAATATTAAATTTAACTTCTAAAAAACCTAAACAAAATTTTATTATTAAAGTTAATCCTAAAGATTTAGAAACTTTAAAAAAAATTGAAATAGTAAAAATAGCCGAAGAAACAGCCTGGAGCGGAGATGCTCGAATTAAGCAGGCTGTAATTAGATATTTTGACGAAATAAGAGAAATTACTTTAGCAACTTCTTTAGATAATTCTATTATTAATCAGGTTTTAGGAGGAACTTCTTTTTCCTGTTCAGTTTATGCCGGCGATTCAAATGATTTGCACATAGGGTCAAAGGGTAGAGCTTTTTATGCCGGAATAGAAGCGCTAAAAGGAGAAAATTCCCCTGAAAATATAGCTAAATTCGCTAAAAAAAAAGCCTTAATACTTTTAAAAGCTAAAGATTCTTGCTGCGGGAGTTGTCCAGTAGTTTTTTCGCGCGGTGAAAATGGAGTTTTATTTCATGAGTCCTGCGGGCATGGATTAGAAGCTGATTTAGTGGAAAAAGGTTCGATTTTTTCAGGAAAAATGGGGCAAAAAGTAGCTTCTCCGCTAGTTACTATAGTAGATAATGCCGCTTTGCCGGGCTTTCCGGGATCGTTTGCCTTTGATGACGAAGGAACATTTTCCCAAAAAACTATAATGATTAAAGAAGGCGTTTTAGTTAATTATCTGCAAAGTTTTTTAACTGCCAAAAAACAAGGTTTAAGATTAACCGGCAATGCCAGACGCGAATCGTTCGCTTATCCTCCCATTCCCCGGATGACCAATACTTATATTGAAAAAGGTAAAACTAATCCCAAAGACATAATTGAAAATACTAAATTTGGAGTTTATGTTGAGGATTGCGGCGGAGGGGGGCAGGTTGATGTTGTTACCGGTCAATTTGTTTCCAGTGTTTCATTAGGTTATTTAATTGAAAAAGGTAAATTAACTTATCCTATAAAAGGATGCACTTTAACTTCTAGCGGAATAGAAGTTTTAAATAATATTGATTTAGTGGGAAATGATTTAGAAATTACTCCAACTTCGGGAAGATGCGGTAAATGGCAAGCCGTTCCTGTTGGCGTGGGAATGCCTACGGTAAGGGTAGGTTCTTTAATTGTGGGAGGAAAGGGGGAAATTATTTGTTAGATTTTAAATTAGCCGAAGACTTAATTAATTTAGCTTTAAAAGAAGCTGATGATGCGGAAATTTATCTAGAAGATTCTAATTCTTCTGAGATTAGCATTCATCAAGGAAAAATAGAAAATCTTACTTTTCATCAAGATAAAGGAATAGGGATAAGAGTTTTTAAAGATGGACGAATGGGTTTTGCCTCCAGCAATGATTTTAATTTAAATTCTTTAAAAAATTTAATCAAAAGTTTAGCGAAAAATACTAAACTGCATACTTTTGATGAATTTAACGGTTTGCCGGAAAATAAAATTAAAACATGGAATGCTTCTTTATATTTATACGATGAAAAAATTAAACAAGAAAATTTAAATACTAAAATAAAAAGAGCCTTAGAAATTGAAAGTTCAGCTTTAAGTTATGATTCTAGAATTAAAGGAATAATGAAATTATGCTATATAGATAATGCCAGGGAGTATATTTTAATTAATTCTAAAGGGCTGAAATTTAATGCGAGAGAAACAAGAATAATGAGTTATATCTGGGTAATTGCCGGCGCCAAAAAAGATACCCAATATCGCCTGTAAACGCGCTTTAGAATCTTTGGGGGCAAAACCAATAAAATCCTGCAAGACGGCTTTAGTTTTTCCTCCCTTTAGCGCCAGCGCTATTTTAAGTTATTTAGGAATGATGCTTTCTGCCGATGAAGTTCAAAAAGGCAAGTCTTTATTCAAAGATAAATTAGGGAAAAAAGTAGCTTCGTCTTTAATTACATTAATTGATGACGGAAGATTAAAAGGCGGTTTAGGAAGCGGTTTTATTGATGGAGAAGGTTCTCCCACATCTACTACAATTATTGTAAAAGAAGGCATGCTTCAAAATTTTCTTTATGATACTTACAGCGCTAAAAAAATGGCGCTTAAAAGCACCGGGAATGCTTTACGATCAAGTTATCACAGCCTTCCGC
>JACPDS010000071.1:11014-23268 GCA_016183885.1 Armatimonadota bacterium | reverse complement strand
ATTAATGCAAGACCTGACCCTAAAAATATAAAATTAAACCCCTCTTACCTTACAACTTGCTAAATAAATGCTTTCTAATTCCTGCTTAAAATTATTAAAAAGTGCTTTTGCAAAATTTTTAGGATTTACTTTTAAATCATCTAAACTTATGGTTGGGACTGGGGTATTAAAACTGGAAATATTAAGTCCGATATGAATTAAAGTGGAAACTAAGCTTAAAGTGGCAATCGAAACGGATAATTTTTTATTCTCAATAAATAAGTCATCCCCTTTGCGGATAATCCTCTGCTTAATTTTTTCTTCTAATTTTTCTTTAATTAAAGTAATTAAAGTTCTTTGAAGATAAATTCCTTTTTCTAAGTCTAAATTAAAAAATTCTCCTAGAAAATGAAGCATTCTTTCGCTATAAATTTTTTCTTTGCGCTTTACATCTAATAAATCCACCATTTTATCTAAATTTACTTCGCAAGGCCCGATAAAAGCAATCAAGCTGTTTCCTAAAATATTAAATTCTTTAAAAATATAATGAGACTTAAGCTGACTGCCGTCGTATTTGATTTCTTTATTAATAAATTTAGTTTTAATAAAAAACATTTTAATTTAAAAATTTTATCTTTAAATTCTTATCTCTTATCGCTCTTTTTAATCTTAAACAACTTTCGCAAATTCCACACATTATTTTTCCGCTTTCATAACAAGACCAAAGATATTGAAAAGGAAGCTTTAATTTTATGGCAAGCTTTATAATTTCTTTTTTAGTTAAATTTTGGGTGAAACTTTTAACTTTAATTTTCTTTAAAGTAGAAAACTTTAAAGATTGATTAATCCTCTTAACAAATTCTAAGGAATTATCGGGAAAAGTTTGGGCTTCTTCTTTGTTAAAGCCTGCTACAATTAAACTGCATTTTAATTTTTCGGCAAAGCATGCGGCAATATTAATAAAAAGACTATTGCGGTTTGGAACCCAAACCAGTTTTGCGCTTTTAGAAGTTTTTTTTAAATTATCTAATTCATCTTCTTTTAAAGCCGGCAAATCCATTCCGCCGGTAAGAGCTGATCCAAGTTCGCTCAACCAAGGTATTTTTAAAACTTTATGGCTGATTTTATAATATTTACAAATCTTCCTAGATTGAGCAATTTCACGTCGTAAAGCTTTTTGTTTATAATCAAAAGTAAGCGCCAACGAAATTTGAGTTTCTTTTTTAGCTAAAGCTAAATTCACCAAAGAATCCAGTCCGGAAGAAAGTAAAATAACGCTTTTCAAATTAACTCACCAGCTTACAATTTTAATTAATATTTTAACTTCTTAATTAAGATATCCTTTTTTCTTAACAATTTGTTAAATTTTAGTTAAATTTTAGTTAAATCTTATTTTTCAAGGTTTTTAACCCTTTATTTATATCTATTTTGCGTGATAATTAATAGTAGAGGATAATAAGAGATATAAAAACTTATGAATGAAATTAATAAATCTCAAAAAATAACTCAAAACGATATTTTATTTTATCAAAAAATTATTCGGACTTCAAAAAAAAATAATAAAAATATTGATGAAGTCGTTAAAAGCCTGCCGATTCATAAAAGAAATTCCTATTATAAAGTTAAGCTTGCTTATCAAAAACAGCTCGAAGAGACAAAAAAACAAATTTTCTCTAAACCTCAAACTAAATGGGATGAAAAAGCTTATGAAACTGTTAAAAAAATAGCTCTAAGAGAAGGCAGTTTGGAAAAAGCTTTTGAAATTTTACCTCTAAAATATCATTATGCTTATTATAAAATTCAAGAACAAAAATTAGGCGGAAAAAAGGCTAAACAAATAAGAGAGGTTCATTTTAAAGAAAAGAAAGAACAAATTCAAAAAGAAATTGAAAAAGTTGAAAAAAACGAAAGCTGGCTAAAAAAAGCTGACAGCGGAGTTGCAATTGCTAGAGGAATTACTTCATTTGTTACTTTTGGAGCTTCGGAATCCGCTATTAATGCCCGCTATAACTTTGAAAAAGGAGATTATAAAGCCGCGGCTTTTAATTCAGCCGAGGTGATTATTCTTTCTGCCGCCGCCGCGTTTACAAATGCTCCCGGGGCGGCTATAAAACTAGCGGCTGGAAGCGGTAAATTAATTTTAAATGCAGGTAAAGGAATCTATACAACTTTAAGGACAGTAGGAATAAAAAACTCTCTAAAATATTTAAAGGGCTGCCTGCCGAAACTTACTGGTTTTGTTAAAGAAATTCCAGGAGCAATGCCTAAAATAATCAAAGGCTTAAAAACTATTCCTGAAAATATTTTAAAATCATTAAGCGCCGGAGGCAAAGAAATCTATAATGGAGTTAAAACTTCTTTAAAGTATCTGCCAACCAAAGGCGGAGTCATTCAAGGGCTTGGAACAATAGGAGCAATTGACCTGGCAGCAAAAAATATTTATGCCTCAGGAAAAAGTTATTATCATATAGCCGCTTCTAAAACTAAAGAAGAGCGCCTCGAATATATAAAACAAGCTTTATTAGAAACCGGATTCAGCGCTTTAGGACTCTGGGGCTTAAAAGATATTTCTAATTTAGCGGCATTTCAATCTAGAATTATAAATGGAAAAGATAATTTAATTAAAGGAGAATCATTAGGGAAAATTTCAAAAACTAAAAAAATAGAAAGACTAACTAAAATAAGACTGCCTGAAGACAGTTTAACTCAAAAAGCTAAATCCGCAGGAACATCGCAAGAGCTGATTAACAATATAGAAAGTCTAGAAAAAAGATTAATTGATACTGATGAAATGCTTGGGGCTTTAAGAGAACAAGAAGCCTGCGGAAAAGGAACGCTAAGACTTGCTGAATCCACAAATGAAGCCTCTTACCCTTGGATACCAAGAGAAGCTTTATTTACTTCTAAATCCGCAAAAATAAATGAAATGTTTGTTTTGCCGGATCAAATTTCTAAAACTTCCCAAAAAATAAAACTTTTTGAAAGATACAGCCGATATTTAAATTATAAATTAAGGAAATTAGCTTTAAATAATGATTTGTCTTTACCAATAAAGCAAGAAAATTTACTGGGAAACGAAGTTTTAAGAAATGATCTTTCAAGTAATCAAGAAACAATAAAAAAAATAACTGATAATTTAAATAAAAAAAATATATCAAATGAAGAATTAAAAAAAGAAGCCCAAAAACAATATGCCCGACAATTAGAAATAATTTTAATAAAAAAAGAATCAATAGTTAATAAATTAATTATTGGATATGCGCCATATGAAACTAGAGCTAAATTAATAAGAGAAATGGCTTTAAATACCCCTTTATGGAAATTAAAGATAATGGAAGAATCCGGTGTAACATTTCAGCGTTTAAATAAAGGGGATGATCTTTTAAAGGCAGGTTTTATTTCCCCGCCTAATAAACAAAACTTCACAGACGGAATAGCTTATGACCCGGAAAGAAGAAGAATAGTAATTATAAATGGCAAAAATCTTAAAGAATGCGCCCAACAAAGTATAAAATTCGGGAAAGCCGCCGCATCTAAAACCCAAGAAGAAATAAAAATAATAACTTTAGATGGAGAAAAAAATCTTGCCTCTCAAATAAAGGACGAAGAAGCTTTAATAATTGGGAAAGACGGCAAAATCTCTAAACAATTAGTAATGGCAGAGCCTGCTCCTCAAAAACCACATGAAAAAATAAAAGAAATTCTCTATAAGATTTTTTTCCCGCCAAAAGGAACTTATAGTCCTGAGTATCCGGCATTTCGAGGGCGCATATTTCCAGCTAATACTTTAGGCAGCGCAAAAAGTTTTATTCTTGCCAATTTACTTTTTAATATTTTAGGCTTGGGAGGAAGCTCGGGTAGCATGGCGGCAGCTCTTGCCACTCAAGCTAGCAGTATTTTTTACGGATTAGGAGCAGTAATGGGCAAAGGAGCTTCTACTTTAACAGATAAAGATCCAGCCAAATATTTTCAAGAAGGCGCAAAGACAAGAATTTTAGGAGACGGCTTAGAATTAGGCATGCTGGCTACCCAAGCGCTTCCTTCGCCTCTTAATCTTGTTGGATCTGTAGCGGCATACTGGGGAGGGGAAACAATTCGCGCTAAAGGCGACACTGTATCATTCTCTGCGTTATTAGGCAGAATTGAACCAAATCAATCAGTAAATGGATTATCAACTCAAATTAGAGCCGCAGCTACAGCTCAATCCGCCCTTAGTTCAACCCTGGGATTAACTTTAGGATGCGCAATTAAAGGAACTTTGGGAGTGCTTCCTCCTTTTGCCTTCCCTATAACTGTTGCGGCTTTAGGAGTAGGTGAATATCTCTTAATTAAAGAAGCTTCTCAACTTTCCGGCAGGGTAATTACTCAAGATAAACTAGAAAATTTAATTAAAGCTTATCTAAAAGATAAAAAAATTCTTGAATATGGGAAACCAATTGAGGAACAAGAATTAGAAGAAGTCTATTTGGAAATCAAAAAAGATGTTTCCATAAACGTTAAACCGCCTATTTCTGAAATATATTCTACATCTAAAGAATTAACTGACTTAATAATAATATATAAAGGAGAAAAATATTTACTTAATATTAAAAATAATGAAATAAAAATTATCTTTCATATTGACTCTGCTAAAGAAGATCAACTAAAAGCTTTCTATCAGGCTGAAAAATTAAAAAGAGCTTTAAGTTCCGGAAGTTTAGAGCAATATACAAAAAATTACGGGGAAAATGAAGCTTTAAAAATAATTTTAGAAGATAGCTTAAAGGAAACTAATCGAGAATTCCCTGAATTTTTAAAAGCTTTAAAAGAAGCTAAATGGAAAATAAAAGATCTGGCTCTTCCTCCCGGCGATACAATCTGGTAAAAAAATTTGAATTAAAATGCCAGCCCTTCACGCCTTTCGCCTCGATGTATCATCTGGACAAAAGCGGTCTTATGACAGCTAGATTTATAAGTTTTATAAAACTCTACCTTTATTTATTTTTTTATCCCTCTAAATATAAAAAATCCTTTTTAACTTCAATTTTATTTAAGCTAAAATCAAAAGGGAAATTTAATTTATTTAAATCTAAAATTAAAAAATTTTGATGAAAGCTGAAATTTCTAGCAGATAAATTCTCTCCTAAAATTTCTATAAATAAATTATTAATAAATTTGGGCAATGGAATAAGATTGAAAAGCCATATATTATTAAATTCAAACTTTATTTTATTATTACTTACTTTAAGATAAATATTAAAACTAAAAGGTATGCTGATCTTTCTTATAAAATTTCCTTTTAAAATAACTTTATTATCTTCCAAATAAATCTTTAAATTTTTTATAGTCCTAAAAGAAAAAAAACTTAAAATCTTATTTAAAAAATTAACATTAAATTTTAAATAAAAATCATTAATATTAATAATTTTATATTTTAAATTCTTTTCATCTTTGCTAAACTGCAGCGCTAAATTTTCTATAATTAAACCCAATGAATCCGGCAAAAAAGAAAGATTATTTAATTTCAAATTTAAACTTATAAGATCTTTTGTCTGATCTAATTTTAAATTAAATCCATCGCCATAAACTTCTTTTAATAAATCTAAAAATTTAAGCATTCTTATTTTCCTTTGGCTTTGAAGCGGCGGTATCAGTTTTTGAAGTTTCCGAAGAAGTCTTTTTAGGCTCCTCGGCTTGAGTTTTTTTTGTTTCGTGAGATACTTTCTTATGCGTTTTATAATCGGTAATATGAAATCCGCTTCCTTTAAAAATTAATCCCACCGGAGCAATCAATTTTTTAAATTCCGGAGCAATCAATTTTTTAAATTTCCCTTTGCATTTAGAACAAATTTCAAGAGGGGCATCATTTATTTTTTGCATAACTTCTTTTAAATATCCGCATTTTTGACATTTATATTGATAAATAGGCATCTAAAATCTCTCCTCCTTTAAAATTTTAATTTAATGTTGAAAACTTTCAGATTTAATAATTTCCAATGCATGAAATAAAACCGGTAAAATTATCTCTAAACTTTCTTCAACCGCTTTGGGATTGCCGGGAAGATTTATAATTAAAGATTGTTTCCTTAATCCGGCAATTCCTCGACTTAACATTGAAAAGGGAGTTTTATTTAAATTATTTACCAATAAAGCCATAGCAATTCCAGGAATTTCTTTGTCAATCACTTCTTTTGTAGCTTCGGGAGTAAGATCTCTTCTTGATAGACCCGTGCCTCCTGTAGTAAAAATTAAATCTAAATTAAGATTTTCTGCCATTTCGATTAAAGTAGTTTTAATAATCAATTTTTCATCCGGGATTAGCGTATAAGCTAAAACTTTAAAATTATTTCCTGATTCTAATTCTCTTTTTATTATCGGACCGCTTTTATCAATCCTTCTTCCCAATGCGGCGCTATCGCTTATAGTAATTATACCCGCATTAAAAATTGTGTCATTGTTCATAAATAATTTTACCTAAATCAGTAAGTATATAACCGCCTAAGGATTCAATTTCTTTTTTAAATTCTACTCCGTTAATTATTTCAAGTAAAGTTAAAATTCTATAATCTTCTAAAAATCTTTTAGGAATTACTAAATCAAACCGCTCCGGCAAAAGAGGAATAAAATCTAATTTAAAAGCTTTAGCTGTAGCTAAAATTCCTAATCCTAAATCAAAATTCAAAGAAGCAATCCCTTGAGCTAAAGACATATGATTATAGACTACTTCATCGTATCCGCGAATATCTTTAGATTCAATTTTTAACTTTTTTAAATAATAATCTAAAAGAATTCTCGTCCCTGAATTAATATTGCGGTTAATAAACTTTATATCCGGTCTAACTAAATCTTTTAAATCTTTAATTGTTTTAGGATTTCCTTTGGGAACAATTAACCCTAAATAACGATAAAAAAGATTAATTAACACAAGAGGCTCTTTTAAATCTTTAAGAAAAGGAATGTTATATTCTCCGGATTGAGCGTCAAATAAATGAATTCCCGATAAATGAGCTTTACCTTCTTTTAAGGCTTTCAAACCCGATTGACTGCCTAAATAAAAAGAAAATAAATGCACTTTATTAGTTTTTTTAAGCAAAACACTTTTTAAAACATCTAAATAAATATCATGGGTCCCGGCAATTAATAAATTATTTTCTAATTTTTCTTTATTAACAATGAGACCTACCGAAACTCTCTCGCCTTCTTTTAAAAATGGCGTATTAGCAGGAATTTGAAGAATTCCATCGGCTTCAATTAAAGACATAATTAAATCCGCTCCCCGTGAAATTGGATAAGCTATAAAATTTTTATCTACTTTGCCAATTTTAATTCTTAAAAATTCTTCAATTCCAAAGGGAGAATTAACTTCTCTAGCTAAAGTAACGGATAATTTTTCTCTTATAGGAGGGAAGGCTCCTAACATTCTCCCAATTAAAGGCTTAACAAATAAATCAAAACCTATAAAAGCAGAAAAAAGATAAAATGGAAGCCCCAAAACTATTACCTGATCAACTAAACCCAAACATAAAGATTGACCGGGTTTAATATTTACTCCATAAATAATTAATTCTCCCAATTCCTGAATTATTTTAGCAATTAATTTAGTCCCTCTTAATTTTCCAGCAATAATAATCAGTATATCTAATTCATTAATATCTTTTTTAATTATTTCTTTTAAATCTTCATATAATTCTTTAGAAATTGGATAAATTTTAGCGCTGCAGCCCATTTCATTTAATAAATTATTAATAATAAAAGTATTAAATTCAAAAATTTTTCCTGTTTCTATTTTTTCGCCGCTTGAAATTAAATCTTCTCCCAAAGCTAAAATCCCTACCTTAGGTTTAGTTCTTACTTCAACTAAATCCACGCCGGCGGAAAGCATTGCCCCGATATCTAAAGCTCTAATTAAATGTCCCTGGGGAAAAATCACTTCTTGAGAAGTTACTTCAGCGCCTAAAGGATAAATATTCTGCCAGGGATTAATTACTTGATTAATCTCAATAATCTCTAATGATTTAAAAATTACTTCAGAAATAGGAATGACAGCGTCATATCCGGAAGGAATAGGACGTCCGGTGTCAACATAAATTACTTCTTCCCCGATTTTAAACTGTTTGGGAGATCCTAAAGATATAGAAAAAGTATCAGCTGATTTAACCGCAATTCCATCTAAACTAGACATATAAAAATTAGGAAAAGACTGCTCAGCAACTACGGGGCTAGAAGTTACTCTCCCTAAAGAATCAAATGTCTTAATAGTTTCATTTTTTGTATTATGAGCGATTTTTTTAAAATCTAATTCATTAAATATCCGCTCCCAGGCTTCTTCTAAAGGAACCCCCCATTCAAGCTGAGTAAAAGCAGCCATATACCTCCTACAATAATAGATTTTAAATGCTAAGCTCTAAATTCTAAATCCTAAACAAATCTAGTAGTCAGGATTCAGAATACTTTTCTAAATTATTCTATCTTCTGGATTCCGGCTCTTGAATTCTTTAAGTTAAATTTAAATATTAAAATTTAGAATTTTTTGTATTTATTCCTCTTTTTACTTAAAACATCCTAATTGACAATTTTTAATTTTAATTTTTAAATCATTAATAATTTTTCCTAAATTCTGCGGATTAGTTTTTGAAATTTTTGCTAAATTTAAAGCTTGGAAACAGGTAATCTTCCCTTCTTTTGAGAGATTTAAAATCTCTCTTTTAATTTCTTCTTGATTATTATTAATTTTCATTTTTCTTCCTTTTTTCTAATTCCTCTTTTAATAATTGATTAACTAATTTAGGGTTTGCCCGCCCTTTAGTTTTCTGCATAATCTTCCCGACCAAAAAACTAAAAACTTTTTCTTTTCCATTTAAATATTCTTCTAAAATTTGCATATTTTCCTCTAATATTTGAAAAATCGCTCTTAAAAGCTCATTATAATCGGTAATTTGTCCTAAGCCTTTTTCGTTTATTAAAATTTCCGGGTCATTTCCGCTTTCTATTAATTCTTCTATGATATTTTTAGCAATTTTACCGCTAATCAACTCTTTATTAATTAAATTTAAAAGTTTTGAAAAATTAAAAGCGGTAAATTTAGTTTGATTAATTGCTAAATTTTTACTATTTAAATATTTGGCAATATCCCCCATCAGCCAATTGCATATTTCTTTAGGATTAAAATAATGATTCAAGGTATCTTCAAAAAAATCACTCATAACTTTAGAATTATTTAAAACTTTAGCGTCGTATTCGTTTAAATTATATTTTTCTATAAATCTTTGAATTCTCTTTTGAGGAAGTTCTGGAATCTTATATTTAATTTCATCAATCCATTCTTCAAGGATTTTTATCGGCGGAAGATCGGGTTCTGTAAAATAACGATAATCATGAGCTTCCTCCTTAGAACGTAAAACTATGGTAATTTCTTTTTTTTCATCCCATCCGCGAGTTTCCTGTTTTACTTTTTCTCCTTTTTCCAAGATTTCTCTTTGTCTTTTAATTTCATAATTTAAAGCCTGTTCGACTATTTTAAAAGAATTCATATTTTTTATTTCTACTTTATTAGATAAATTTAAATCTTTGCTTAAAGAAATATTAGCATCGCAGCGCAAACTGCCTTCTTCCATTTTACAGTCGCTGACGCCAATCCATTCCAGAATTTTTCTTAAATTTACTAAAAAATCGTAAGCTTCTTCTTCTGAATTTAAATCGGGCTCGGTAACAATTTCCATTAGAGGAACTCCGGCTCGATTATAATCTTCTAAAGTATATAACGATTTATCAATCATTCCCAGATGAGTGGACTTGCCTGTATCTTCCTCCAAGTGAATTCTTTTTAAATTAACTTTCTTATCTTTTATTGCCAAATATCCCCCTTTAGCTAAAGGCAGATCATACTGAGAAATTTGATAATTTTTAGGCATGTCGGGATAAAAATAATTTTTACGATCAAATTTACTAAATAGAGAAATTTCTGAATTTAACGCTAAAGCCGACTTAATTAAAAGTAAGACAGCCTGTTTATTTGCCGCTGGAAGCGCTCCCGGCAATCCAAGGCAAACGGGACAAACATTAGTATTAGGAGGAGAACCGAAAATATTTAAACAACCACAGAATAATTTGGTCTTAGTAGCTAATTCTACATGAATTTCCAGTCCAATTATAGTCCTTAAATTCAAAATAATCCACCTTAAAAAATAAAAAATCTAAGATAAAAAGTTCTTCAAAAAATAAAATAAGTCCTTTAATACTAAGTTGCAATCAAAGATATATTAAGAGGGTGTTATCTCCAAATTCCTGTATGTCCCGATGGTTTAAGGCTGCCCTGCTAAGCGCGAACCTTCTGCGGCATCGGGAGGCTCTATTAACCTTTAATTTAAAAAGGATTTTTAATTAAATTAATCTAATCATTTTAAAATGAAAACCAAACAAATTATTATTATACTTATATTAATTTTACTTAACTTTAAAGAAAACTCTGCTAAAATTTTAGAAACTTTAGATGCTCATAAAATAACTTTAAAAAATGGCATGAGCTTAATTTTAAAAGAAGATCACTCAAATCCTTTAGTTTCTATCAACTTATATGTTAAAACAGGTTCTATTAATGAAAATAAAGAAGCGGGATGCAGATGAAAAAAGAATTAGAAGGTTTTGGAGGGAAAATTAACGCTCAAACTAATAAAGATTTTACTCATTATTATGTAAACTTGCCAAGTTTCCATTATAAAGAAGCTTTAGAAATTATTATTGACGCCTTAATTAATAATAACTTTAATCCTCAAGAATTAGAAAGAGAAAGAGCTGTAGTATTAAATGAATATAAAATTGGATTAGAAGATCCTTTTAACCAAATAATCCAAATTTTATATGATTATCATTTTAAAAATCACCCTTATAAACTTCCGGTTATCGGAACAGAACTATCTTTAAAAAACTTATCCGGAGAAGATTTTATAAATTATAAAGAAAAGTATTATACTCCGAACAATGTATTTTTAGTAATTTTAGGCGATTTCGAAGAAGAAGAACTTAAAAAATACTTAGAAAACTTAATAATTAATTTTAAAGAAACTAATAAAATAAACTATCAAAATTTAACAAATGAACCTTTAAAAGAAAACTTAACGGAAATAATTGAAGAAAAAGATTTGTCTTTTGGAATATTGGCTTTAGGCTTTAATGTTGTTTCCGTAAAAAACCAGGATGTTTATGCTATTGATATTTTAACATTTTTACTAGGGCAGGGCGATGGAGCATACTTAAATAAAAATTTAGTGGAAGATAAAAAAATTTTCGATCAAATAAACGTCGATTTCACCACTTCCCGCGATCCGGGAATTTTAATTATTTTGGGCAGCTTCACAAAAACGGATATCCCTAAAATTAAAACTTCTCTTTTTGAAGAAATTGAAAAAATAAAAAAAGGCGATTTTAAAGAAGAAGATTTTAAGCGGGCTAAAAATCTTCTTATAAATAACTTTACTTTTAGCACAGAAACTTTATCTGGGCGATCGGAAACATTAGGATTTTATGAAGCTATTGATAATTTTCAATTTGCCCAAAATTATCTTGATGAAATTGAAAAAATAACCAAAGAAAAAATTATTAAAGCAGCTCAAAAATATTTAAATTTTAACAATGCTACTTTAATAATTCATAAACCTAAAAAATGATTAAAAAGTTAATAATTTCAATATTTATTTTTATCTTTCTTCTATTCCCTCTAAAAGCTAACCAGTTAAAACAAATTACCAAAATTAATTTATCAAATGATTTAACAGTATTGCTTCAAGAAGACCGCAGGATTAATTTAATTGCTTTAGAATTTTTTTTGAAAACCGGTTTGGAAGAAGAAAATGAACAAATATCAGGAATTAATAATTTAATCGCTAACATGCTTTTTAAAGGGACTAATAAATATACCGCTATTGAAATAAATCAAAAAATCGAACTTATGGGCAACACATTAAATGCTCAAGCTTATCCTGATTATATTTTAATCAATGCTCTTGGTAGTAAAGAAAATTTTCCCGCATTACTTAATTTAATTGTTCATTGTTTAAATAATCCAATCTTTCCCGAAGACGAATTTAAAAAAGTTAAAGAAGAAATTCTTAAAAAAAAAGAAGGTTCTAAAAGCATATTTTACGCTCTTTATGAAAATTTTTTGCAAAACTTTTACCGTTACCACCCTTACCGTTACCCTCAAGAAGGCTATGTCAAATCATTAAAAAATTTAACTTCTAAAGATTTAAAAGAATATTATCAAACTTATTTCATTCCAAATAAAATGGTGCTTTCTATAA
>JACPDS010000071.1:0-10953 GCA_016183885.1 Armatimonadota bacterium | reverse complement strand
TTGGGAAATCTCACCCCTCGAGAAATTGGTCCTAAGAAAATTGATTGGGAGCCTCCAGCCGAAGAACAAGAAATTTTTCTGAATGTTTCTTCTAATTTAGCCTGGGTTTTTCTTGGTTATCCCGCTCCGCATTTTAGTTCTCCGGATTATCCAGCTATGAAGTTAATCTATCTGGCTTTAGGAGAAGGAATAAGTTCTAAAATTTGGGAAGAATTAAGGGAAAAAAACGCCTTAGCTTATGATTTATCGGCAATTTTTCCTGAATTAAAAGGACCGAGCCATATAATTTTTTATGTCGTAACTACCCCGGAAAATACCTGGGCGGCAAGAAAAAAACTTCTCTTGGAAATTAATAAAATAAAAAAAGACGGGCTTCTTCCACAAGAGCTAAAAGAAGCTAAAAATAAATTTTTAGGAGAATATTTATTAGATCGAGAAACTAATAAAGGAAAAGCTTATAATATCGGCTTAACGGAAATTTATGAATTAGGTTATCCTTATGATTTCAATCTGTCAAAAAAAATTGAAGCTATTACTAATGAAGAAATTAAAAGAATAGCCAATTTATATTTAAATAATTATACTTTAATTATTGCCCAGGCTCCTAATACTAATAATATTTACTACGAAATGTTTAGATGAATTTAGTTCGCTTCTTGACTAATCTTGCCTGAATTTCCGCAAAAATAAGGTAATAAAATATGCCGCTCTGTATAAGTCTTTATCTATAAAACTTATTAGTAATGGGCATGCGGCGGTCCTTACCTAAGGCTTTGGCGGTAATTTTTATTCCCGGAGGCGATTGTCTTCTTTTATATTCATTTTTATCAATCATCAAAATAATTTTTTCTGCCGTTTCTTTTTTTATCCCTTTTTTAATAATAACCTCAAGACTTTGATCTTTTTCTATATATTCGCTGATAATTTTATCTAAGATTGGATAGGAAGGTAAAGTATCTTGATCTTTTTGATTTTCTCTTAATTCCGCGCTTGGAGGACGCAAAATAACGCTTTTCGGGATAATTTCTTTATTTTCTTTTAAATTTATATAATTAGCCAATTTATATACCAAAGTTTTGGGAATGTCTTTTAAAACCGCAAGACCTCCAGCCATATCTCCATATAAAGTGCAGTAACCAACGCTTAATTCGCTTTTATTGCCGGTTGTTAAAACCAGCCAGCCAAACTTATTTGAAATTGCCATTAAAATATTCCCTCTAATCCGGGCTTGAAGATTTTCTTCGGTTATATCAAGCTTTGTTTCTACCTAAATTTTTAGCGCTTTTTAGGGCATCTAATTTAGTTTCTAAAGATGAATAAATTGAAGGCATAGTAATTCCAATAACATTATCTTTTCCCATGGCTTTCACCGCTAAAACCGCGCTTAAACTTGAATCTATTCCCCCGCTTAAACCTAAAATTACTTTTTTAAAATTATTTTTTCGCGTATAATCTTTAATGCCTAATAATAAAGCCAGATATATTTCTTCTATAAATTCTATTTTTTTTTCTATTTTATTTTTAGATATAAAAGATTTAGAAGTAATTTCTAAAGGCAGATTAAAAACTTTTAATCGACTCTGAGATAAATTATCAAATAAATTTTTCTTTAAATCATTTAAATTTAAATCGCAAACCAATAAATCTTCTTCAAACTGCTTTGCTTTGGCAATAAGCTTCCCTTGGGGATTAAAAACTAAACTCCCCCCGTCAAAAACAAGCTCGTCCTGTCCGCCCGCTAAATTGCAATAAAAGATAAAAGCTTTAGTTTCTCTTGCCCTTTGACTTAATAACTTCTGTCGAAAGATTATTTTTTGAGCATGATAAGGAGAAGAGGAAATATTAATAATAATTTTTGCTCCGCCTAATAAAGCTTGATTTTTTTGCGGACCATCTTTATACCAAATATCTTCACAAATATTTAATCCAAGTCGAATTTTTTTGGCTATTGATAAAACTGGAGTTTCTTCTCCTTTAGAAAAATATCTCAGCTCGTCAAAAACTCCATAATTAGGCAGGAAAATTTTTTTATAAATATAAATTAATTTTCGATTATAAATTAAACCAGCCGCATTAAAAAGTTTCCCTCCCTCAAAATAAGGAAATCCCAAAATTACTAAAATTTTATTTGTTTCTTGAATAATTCTTTTTAAATAAAACTTATTTTCTTTAATAAAATGATCTTTTAATAATAAATCTTCGGGGGGATAACCGCAAAGGCTGAGTTCGGGAAAAGCAATTATATCAACTTCTAATTTTTGAGCTTCTTTAATATATTGAATAATTTTTTTAAAATTACCTTTTAAATCTCCAACCGTTGGATTAATCTGCCCTAAACAAATTCTTAATTTTTGCACTATTAATTTATATCAATTAAACTTTATTATATTTTTTTGCTTTCCGCCAAAATTTTAGCTTTTTTTAAGTATTTTTGAGCTTCGTCTTTTTTATTTAAAGAAGATAATAATTTGCCTAAATTATTATACGCCGGCAGGAAATCGGGAGAAATTTTAATTGCTTCTTTATATGCTTTAAGAGCATGATTAATTTGCCTTTGATAAGAATAAGCTAATCCTAAATTAAAATTAGCTTCGGCATAAAGCGGATTAAAAGATAAAATTTCTCTCCACTGCGCAATAGCTTGATTTATCCTGCCTAATTTAATATAAATAATCCCCAAATTATTAAGAGCATAAATATTCTGAGTATCATATTTAAGAGCATTTTGAAAAACTTTTAAGGCTGATTTAAAATCTTTTGTGTAAATATAAGCTAAACCTAAATTATTATATGTAAATGCGTCTTTTGAACCAAAATCTAAAGCTTTTTTATAATGTTTTATGGCTTTTTGGAAATCTCCCCGTGATGCGCAAATTAAACCTAAATTATTATAAATAGAAACTTCTCTTTTAGAAATCTCCAAAGCTTTATTAAAATAATAAACAGCGCTTTTTAAATTATTTATTCTAGAATAAATTAAACCTAAATTATTTAAAGTGTAAAAATTTTCAGGATCTATTTTTAAAACCGCTTTAAAAATACCAATAGCTTTATCAAATTGTTTTAAACTGCTAAAAGCAAATCCTAGATTGTTCTGCGAATTAACATCTTGAGGATTAATTTTTAAAGCGGTTTTAAAAAATTTCAAAGCTTCTTTTATTTTATTTAATTTAAGATAAACTAATCCTAAATTATTAAGAGTATAAATATCATCCGGCTTTAATCTTAAATTAATAATAAATTCTTCTTTAGCTTTCTCTATTTCTCCCAAACGAAAATAAATTCTGCCTAAATTATTGCGGGCATAAATATCATGGGAATTGATTTCTAAAGCTTTTTTAAATGAAGATAATGCTGAATCATCTTTTCCTAAATATTCATATGCCTTGCCTAAATTATTATAAGCGTAAAAATCATCCGGATTAATTCTTAAAACTTTTTCAAAACAATCTTGGGCTTCTTTTATTTTATTTAATTTAAGATAAATTAAACCTAAATTATTAAGAGTATAAATATCATCCTGCTTTAATCTTAAACTAATAATAAACTCTTCTTTAGCTTTCTCTATTTCTCCCAAACGAAAATAAATTCTGCCTAAATTATAGTATATGCGAAAATCTTCGGGATTAATTTTAAGAGCTTTCTTCCAAATCTTAACGGCTTCACGAAATTTACTTTCTTTAACTAAACGATACGCTAAATCATTATAATTAGAAAGTTCTTGAGGATTTAATTTTATAGTTTTTTTAAATAAAGCTTCCGCTTTTTTTATTTTTTTTTGATTATTTAACATAAGATATTTAAATTATAAAGATAAATTAATTTTTATTCCTATATTATATAAAGAAGCTGTCTTAGTAAATATTAAAAGAGAATCTAAAATATTTTTAAAAAGCATTCCTGCGGAAATAGGCTTAAAAATCAGTTCGCTTTCACGATTTTGGTCTATTGGATCCCAAACAGGCAGCAACCCGTTAAAAAGTTCAAATACAATAATCTCCTCTTCTAGAGTTTCTCCAAAAACTCTATCTCCTTCTTTCCATAAATGTTTAAAAATTTGCGGCATTGGTTCTAAAAATTTTTTTTTAATAACAATTCCTTCTTTATAAATTCCTAAATGATAAGATTCATTGCCTAAAGAAAAATCCCTATTTTCGCTCCCATCCCAGGTTAAATAAAAATCATTATCATTAGTTTTAACTAATTCCCCTTTATAATATACGCTTGCGGCAGGCCATGTAATATCGGCTATCTCTTCTTTAAGGCCGGATAATTCTTTATAAAAATCTAAAGTTTCCCATTCTGTTAAATTACAATTATCTAAAGTATATTTTAATAATATTGATTCGGGTTTATTTATTTTTAAAAAATTTAAAAATAAATCTAAATTATAAATTTCTCCTTCGCATCCCAATATAGTCTGATTAATATTTAAAGGGCAATCCTTGCAAATTACATCAAGTATAGCATCTTTATTTAAATAATAGTTTTCCCTGATTAAATCCCATTCAAACTTTAATCTTCCATCATCATAAGAATCAATAATTTTTTCCTGAAATTTTCGACAATTGCGATTATTTGCCAAACGAATATCTAAAGCAATTTTGTGAAGAGTAACTATCACTCCTTTTCTACCCACAAACGAATCATTTTATCCCCCGGCATAATTTTATCGATTACTTCTATTCCTTTAATAACCATGCCGAAAACTATATGACTGTCTTCTAAATACATTTGAGCAGTTTGACAACAAATAAAAAATTGACTTCTTTCAGTATTTATTTTTTCCTGAGGCATAGAAAGAATTCTTTCATAATGTTTCTTAGGTTTAATTTTACAAGTAATAATATAGCCCGGTCCATTAGGACTATCGCCTTTAAAACAACCTCCTTTAATTAAAACGCCCGGAATAACCTTATGAAAAGTAAGACCGTTATAAAACCCATTTTTAATTAAACCAATAAAATTATTGGCTATCTGAGGAACTTCTTCCTTAAATAATTCTAAAATAATTTTTCCTCTTTCAGTTTCAATTATTATAATAGGATTTAATACTTCTTTTAATACAATACTCATAATTTATTCTCCTTATTTAATTTATTTGACGAATGCCAAATAATTCCTCTTGAAAAGAGCTTTAAAATCTAAGCATAAGTTCTCTCTTGCGCCTCTTTAAATTTTAACTGATTTTAAAAAATAAGTTAAAGCGGTTTATGTTAAAAATATGTTAAATTATTAACAGCTAATAGGTAAAAATTTATTTTTAAAGAATAATTTAATAAGGAGAAAAATTTGAGCCAGAAAATTTGCGCTGCCTGCAAGCATCTTTTATTATTAGATAAAGGGCGGGAATTTGAGAAAATCCTGGACACAGAATATCTGCATTTTAAGTGTAAAATTTTTAATTGGGAAGTAAAAGAAAATTATTTAATGTTAGATATTTCTAACCCTTTAAAAAAATATAAAGAAAAAATATGCGAGTTTTGGGAGCCCTGGGATAAAGATAAATAGTCATAAAAATTCTAAGAGACGCAAAATTTTGCGTTTCTACAAATCCCCCGCCCATATTGTATTTTTTATATCAGAAAAGTCTTTAAAATATTCTTTATAAACTTTTTTTGCCCCAGAAACTTCTCTGTCAGGGCTTTTAGAATAAGTTGAAAGTAATGAGATGAAATAAGTTTTTTCAAAGTAATAAAGATACTCATATCCGGTAATGATGCGTTTAATTAAAACTTATAAGCAGGAATTTTAAGTTTAAATAAAAAATTAAAGATTGTGAGAATGAAAAAAGAAAGGAGAAAAAATGAACTATAAGCTAATTTCGCAAGAAATTAATTTAATTCTAAGCAATGTTTATAGAAAATATTTAAAAGAGGGCCGCACTACCAAAAAAGGAGGTTTGCGTTTTTTAGATCCAAAAATTAATAAAACCTTTAGTTTTGAAAATACTAAAGAAACTCATAACGGAAATCTTTTATGTTTAAGCGCTCCTTATACGGGAGATGCCGCAAAAATTGAAAAGGAATTAAAAAAAGGCCCTCACGGAAAAGATATTGAATCTGTTTTTATAAGAACCAGTCACGACCCGGGCAAAGAAAAAAGACTTTTTGTAGAACTAAGGTATTTTATCAATACCGGAAAAATAATTTCCAATGAAAAAATTTTGCTTTACAGTAAAACAAATAATAATCCTGATACCAATTTAATTTCTAAAATATTATTAAGAGAATATATTGAATCTTATGCTAAAGAATGTATGGATCATTTAGTTAAAGAAATTAAAAAAATAAAAGATTAATTAATAAGCGCTTTGAAATTTTTCCCTAAGAGCGAAAAATTTATTTTTAAATCTCAAAATTTCTTCTCGTTTATTTAAAATCTCTTTTATAAACGTTTGATCTTTTATAGAATCTAAATTAATTTTTACATTCATCATAGCTCCATAAAAAGCTGTTTCTATTAAATAATAAGCTACCCCTAAATCAGAAAAAGCGCTTTTTAAATCTTTTTCTAAAATTACTAAGAAAATATTTAATAATTCACACGATAATACAGCTGTATCTAAAGGAATTAAAGTAGCTTCCTTTAGAGCTTTTTCTATTTCTCCTCTTCGCAATCTCCTGCCTTCCTCATTATCTTTTGGCAGTTTATAAGCTTTAACTACTTTCTCATAAGCTAAATTATCTAAATAAGACAACTTTAAAAATTTTTCTTGAAGCTTTAAAATTTCTAGAATTACTTTGTCTATTAAATTTTCTTTTATTTTTTGATTAATAATTCTTGCCACCATTAAAATTAAACTGCAGGCTAAAGCCCCTCCAAAAGCGCTTACCGCTCCTCCGCCGGGATAAGGTTTTTTAGAAGAAATTTCTTCTAAATATTCTTTTATCCTTAAATCTTCCAAATTTTACCCCCTTTAATTATCATTTTTACTAAATTACAGCCAAAATAATAAGGCCAGCTTTGATAATCGGCTAAATCTAAAATAATTAAATCAGCCTTTTTTCCTATCTCTAAACTTCCAATATTTTTTTCTCTCCCTAAAGCAAAGGCGGCATTAATTGTAACTGCATTAATAGCTTCTTCAACACTAAGTTTCATTTTTAAGCAGGCTAGCGAAACAATCATTCCTAAAGAAAAACAAGGACAACTGCCGGGATTAAAATCTGTCGCCGAAAGTTGTCCCGGGGAGTAAAACGGCAATAATATTTTTTTTCTTCAGGAGTGAAAAGTCTTCTTCCTTAATTTGCATTAAATGATCTAATGAAGTAAAATCAAAAAATTTTGCTAATTTTACCGCACCTGAATAATTAAATTCTTCAGCATGCATTTTTAATTTAAAACCTAAATCTTGAGCCGCTTTTAAAATTTGAGCAGATTCTTTCTTGGAAAAAGCGCCTGTGTCGCAAAAAACATCTACAAATTCAGCTAAATTTTCTTTTTTTACTTTTAAAAGAATTTTATTAATTAATAAATCAAAATATCCTGAATGATTATTTTGATATTCTATGGGGAAAGCGTGCGCGCCTAAAAAAGTAGAAATAATATTCAAGGGCAAATCTTTATTTAATTTTTGATTAATTTTTAAAATTTTAATTTCATTTTCTTCATCTAAACCATATCCGCTTTTTGATTCAACCGTAGTAGCGCCGTGAGAAAACATTAATAAAAAGTTCTGTTTGCTTTTTAAATAAAGTTCTTTAAACGTAGATCCTCTTACTTTATCAACACTGCTTAAAATTCCCCCTCTATGTTTTTGAATTTCTTCATAACCAGCCTCTTTTTGGCGCAATTTAAATTCATTTATTCTTGTTTCAATAAAAACAGGATGAGCGTGACAATCTATTAAACCCGGTAAAACTACATTTTCTACAGCCCAAATTATTTTTTCTTTAGAATCTACCTTAAAATTCGAGATAATTTCTTCTTTACTGCCTAAAGCAAAAATTTTTCCTTCTTTAACGGCTAAAGCGCCGTTTTTAATTAATCCTACATCCCGCATATCTTTGCCGCTCTTAGGAGAAGAACTTTGACAGGTAATTAATTCTTTTGATAAAATAATCAAATCGACTGATTTTTTCATATTAAATGCGATTCAATAATTTGAGAAATATTAAAATCCTGAAATTTTAAAGAATGTTTAATTATTTCGCTTAAAGCCGATAAAGGCACTAAGCCAATTAATTCACTTTCTAAAACTTCAACTCCTAAATTATGGGCTTCTCTCTCAACTGTTTTAAAAACTTTTATCAATGAAGTTTTTTCATAATCAACTAAATTTATGGAAACTTGAACTAAATTCTTCCCTTTTAAGATTATTCCTAAAGCTTTAATTCCGGGAAGTCCTCCGTCTTTTTCGCGAATTTTTTTAGCGATATCTTTAGCGATATCTAAATTGTTGGTTTTTAAATTTATATTATAGGCAATTAAAGGCTTTCTGGCTCCTATTATAACAGCGCCGGCGGTAGGGTGAAGTTTAGCTTCGCCTATATCGGGATGACGCTCTGGATGAGTAATTTCTTTTTTTAAGAGTTCATAATTGCCTTTACGTAAAAGAGCTAAATTTTTTCTTTTTGGGTTTAAAGAAGCTTCTTCATAAAAATAAACCGGGATATTATATTTCCTCCAAATTTCTCTTCCTAAATCATGCGCTAAATTTATACAATCCTCCATAGTGCATTTTTTAATAGGAATTAAAGGAATAACATCTACCGCTCCAATCCGCGGATGTTCTCCCTTATGTAATTCCATATTAATCCATTTAAGAGCTTCTCCCGCAGATTCCAAAACAGCCTTTTTAATACTTTCTTTATTCCCGATAAAAGTTATCACAGAACGGTTATGGTCAAAATCCATAGAATAATCTAATACTTTAGCATTGGCTTTTTTAATCTTATTAACTAAAGCCTCAATGACTTCTTTTCTTCTGCCTTCGGAAAAATTAGGAACGCATTCAATAATTTCCATTTTAGACCTCTCCATAATATTTAGAAAGAATATAAATTATTTCCTGTAAATTTTATTCCTGCTTTTATTGCCCGATTTAAAGAGAAGGAATAAAGCAAAAATTGTTTAATTTATAAAATAAATTTATTTTCGGAGTAAAAAATGGATGAAACTCTACAATATTCTCAAAAAAATGATTTTCCATTTAATCAAGATGAAGCAAAAAAATTTTATGAATCAGGAATAAATTATTTAAATGAAAATAAACTTGAATTAGCCATTCAGTCTCTTTTAAAAGTTCTGCAATTTGACCCTAAACATGTTCAAGCTTACTATACTTTAGGAACTATTTATTTCCGTCAAGGCGAATTAGATGCCGCTATTCTTAAGTGGCAAGAAGCTACTTCGTTAATGCCTAATTTTATGAGAGCTCATTATAGTTTAGGGTTGGCTTATGAAAAAAAAGGATTAAAGAAAGAAGCTGTTACGGAAATGCAGGTAGCTTTAGAAATTGTTCAAAATCAAAATGATAATATTGGAGAACGACGTATTCAGCAAGAATTGGCTAGATTGCACGGACAAGAAGATTATCAAAAAACTCTGGAAAAAGATCCTAAAAATATTGAAGCTCGTTTAAATTTAGGAATAGTTTATTTAAAACAAGGAAAAATAGAAGAAGCTCAAAGAGAATTTAATAATATCATTCAACTTGAAGCAGAAAATTTTCAAGCTCATTTTAATTTAGGCTTAACCTATATAAAAACAGGGAAGTTAGACGCATCGGCTTTAGAATTTGAAAAAGTAATTAATTTAAATCCCCAATATCATCAAGCTTTTTATCAATTAGGATTGGTAAATTCCGGCCTGGAAAATTTAGAAAAAGCAAAAAATTATTTCATTCAAGCGATTAATCTTAATCCAAATGAAGCTTATTATCATTATAATCTGGGAAGAATTTATTCCCGCATGGGAGAATTTAATAATACTATTACAGAATTTAGAAAAGCCATTGATTTAGATCCCAACGATCCTTATACGCATAATAATTTAGGCTTAACTTATTTAGAGCTTGAAGAATTTAATTCAGCCATTACAGAATTTAAAAAAGCCATTGATTTAGATCCTAATGATGCTCATATTCATTATAATCTTGGATTAACTTATTCTAAATGCGAGAAACTTAAAGAAGCCGAAAACGAATTTATATTTTCACTTAATTTAGAACCTAATAAACCCATTTCTAATCTTGAATTAGGAAAATTATATCTGCGCATGGGAAATTTTGATGAAGCCTTAAAGAAATATCAAAAAACTTTAGATTTAGACCAAAACATAAGTGAAGCTTATTATTATTCCGGGTTAACCTATAATATTCTGGGAAAATTGGACTTGGCAATAAAAAGACTGCAAAAAGCTATAAATTTAGAACCTAAAAATTATAAAATATACGAAACATTAGGCGAAGTTTATTACAAATTAGAAAAATTTGAACTGGCTATCGCGCAGTATCAAAAAGTAATTTCTCTTAAAAAAAATCAAAGTCATATATATTATTTAATGGGTAATTGTTATCTTAAAATTAAACAATATGACGAAGCTGTTAAAATTTTCTCGGAATCGGTTAAAATTAACTCTCAAAATTATTTTTCCCGCTTTGCTTTAGCTTTAGCCTACACTTATAAAAAACTCTGGGATTTAGCTTTATCAGAATTTCAGGAAGCCTTAAAATTAAAACCTCAGGATTACCAAATCCACTTTGAATTAGGAAAAACTTATCAAATAGTGTCTTTATATGAATTATCTAAAATTCATTTGCAGCATTGCGTCGAGATTAACCCTTATTTTGAGGAAGGGTATTTTTATTTAGGGTTAACTCATGAAGAATTAAAAAATTATAATGAAGCCGTTTCCATATTTAAAAAAGCCGTAAAATTAAAACCCATTGAATCAGATTATTATTTTCATTTAGCTTTAAATTTATTTAATTTAAATGATTTAAAAGAA
>JACPDS010000073.1:12383-14370 GCA_016183885.1 Armatimonadota bacterium | reverse complement strand
CGAGGCGTAAAGAATGCGGTTGTTATTAAAGGCTTCTCTGTGCTCCTGAGGGATTCTCATCCTTAATATGCCTTTGGCGGGACAAATAATTATTGGCTGTTTGCCTTTTAAAAGATAATGCAAAAAATCCTGCTCCACCCTTGTATGAAAGCCCGATATAACACAAATGCCCTTATTTCGCAATTCAATTGCCAGCTCATATGTCTTCAAAATAATATTGCCGGGGCATTTTTGCGAACAAAAAAAAGCCAGCTTGTAATTTTTTAATATTTCTTCATTACCTTTATAATTTATGGTTTCTTCCACAATTATTTTGTTCATATATTTATTTTAGCTTTTAATTTGGCAGACATTGTCTACCAAATTAAGCTGTCACGCTTCTTCCTTCTCCAGCTCTTTGCCCATGCGGTATTTGATGTCATAATTTATTATGAAATCCAGCTCCTCTTCCGTGAAGCCGTAATGCTCGGCGAGGACCTTGTCAATTTCGTCAATGATGGGTTTGGAATATTTGGGATAGAATTCATCATAAATGACTTTGCCAGTTGCCTGATAACTCGCTTCCTTGCGCTTAGAATGAGCTTTTAAGTCCTTCATCAATTCTGAAGTTAATTCTTTTAAACCATCTTTGTGTTTAGAATTCATTCGATCCAACCCAACCGGGAAATTTTCTATTTCCCTAAGATTTAAATGTCTGCAATCTGACAAAACAATAAACCACCAGTAAAACAAGGAACTATTCAATATTGATATTGCAACAAAACTATCGAGTTTATTATCTAAATTTATAAGCTTGGCGAGCAGGGCGCACGGCGCCTTTGATGTTGACAAGATTTAAAAAAATTACTATTTAATTTTTCCTTTAATTTTTTTCCAACATTATTTCCAATTTTTGGTATAGCTCCTGCAATTAAAAATGTAATAACGTTTTCAAAGTTTAATATCTCAAATAAGTTTGGCCTAAAAATTGTGTACCAACGAATATAATTAGTTGAAAATACATTTTTTAATTCTCCAGTTCTATTTTTACTTATAAAAATAGAAGCACGTATATGTTCTAACCCATCGAATAGTCTTGCTGGACGATCATCAAAATTTGCAAACCAAATAACATCACTTTGTTTTAAGCATTTTTTCTGTAGGGATTCCATGTGATTGGTGCAAACTATAGGCAATTGAACAATCATAGCAATAAACCCATTTTGTTTTGAAATTGTATAACATCTCTCGATAACGAACGCATATAAGTTTCCGCACGGTTCGGTTTCATAGCCCTTTATTGTATAATCATTTCTTACCTTGCTATATTCCACATAGGGCGGGTTGCCGATAATTATATCAAAGCCGCTGTTATTCTGTATAATATCGTAAAATTCAACAAACCAGTGAAAAGGCTGATGCTTTTTTATCCAATCCTGAAATTTTTCTTCATATGTTTTTTTATTAGGCATATAGCTTTCGTTGATGCTGTATTCGCCAGCCAGATATTTATCAAGGCGCGCGTTTAAATCAGATAGCTGTTTTTGCAGGGCTATTTTTGACTCGTGAAATTGAGAACTGCCCAAGCTGTGCTTTTCCTGCATTTCGCAGAATCGCTCAAAGGCGCGGGCTGACATCTCCGCCTTTTCGTCAATTTCTTTCAAGGGGTCGTCAAATATTATTTTACTCTGCCCCGAAAGCTCATTTTCAACAGATCCTTTTAATTCCTGATAATTTGCAAATCCAACAAGAGCGTTCCCTGCCCTTATGTTAAAATCAATGTCTGGAAGAGGTTCAATGTCTTCAATTCTCTCAACCTGCGCGATAAGCTTTAAAAATAGTCTTAACTTGGCGATTTCAACCGCTTCATTCATTATATCAACACCGAAAAGATTGT
Organism: Armatimonadota bacterium; assembly: GCA_016183885.1. Taxonomy (GTDB): domain Bacteria; phylum Vulcanimicrobiota; class JACPDS01; order JACPDS01; family JACPDS01; genus JACPDS01. The sequence continues at coordinate 12,494 of JACPDS010000073.1, read as the reverse complement.
TTAAAATGATCGACTTGTAAATAAAATATTTTGGACTTGGATGCTTTCTGGTTATGGCAAGAACATTCTTGAAATCGTCAAATTTGCCGGGATTTTCTTCTATGAATCTTT
>JACPDS010000073.1:992-12347 GCA_016183885.1 Armatimonadota bacterium | reverse complement strand
GCAAATAAAAAAGCCCCTGAACCGCAGGTAGGGTCTAATATGCTTATGCCCCTTTTATGCCTTTCATTTGATTTTTGCGGCTTTCTGCCGGCAATCGTATAGTAAAAAGCCCGAAGCAATTCGGGCCCTTCGCAATTTTCAATGATATCCTGGGCAAACTGTCGAATATTAAGGTTGTAAGTAATAAAATCATTTATTTCCGTGATTTCGCCATTTTCAATTTTACGCCTTACTTCTTCATATCTTTTTCTTCTTTCCACTACCTCTCGCCAGATTTCGGTGGGCAGGGCGTATTCTTCGGGGGCGGGTTTATTCCAGTTGCTTCTTCTCTTTAGTAAATTAGGTTTAGAAGTATCAATACCGATTGCTATCTCTTCAGGTAAAGGCAGATTGACGCCCTTTTTTACTGCGTCATAAATATACCTATCCGGGTCATTTTGCAGTAATTTCCACAAAATGCTGTCAGATTTGAATGCAATCGCGCATTCTTTTTTTGCAGAATCAAATATGAATGGAATAATAGTATTTTTACTGATGTATTCAGTAATATCTTCTTTTGTGTAATAGGCGCCCATTTGTTTCTGGTTGACATATTTTTCAAAAATATACCCTATCACATCAGGGTTTATTTCATTGTCGCTTCTTAAAGGCCTGTTATCAAGATGCCAGTCATAGCGGTCAAAAAAACCAAATATTATTTCAAAAGCTTCATCCGGTATTTCTATCTTTGGGTATTTCCTTTCAAGCGTGTGGACATCAAACAAACCGCCGTTCAAATACGGCACCCTGCCTATAAGGGCTTTTAGTTTTTCACTGCGCTCGCTTTCATGCGCGCCCAAGCCCTTATGAAAAAGAACAAGCAAAAATTCACGGTAAAAAGAATGAAATTTATTTTTACCTTCCTTTTCTTGCACAAGCCTTAATTTATTTTTAAGATAATCAATATCGCCATCCAGAAACCCCTTTTTTTGGATGAAATAAACAAACATTAATCTATTGAGCATCAGAGAGGCGTACCATTCATGCTCAACTTTCTCAGTTACCCCCTTAATGAATTTTAAAAATTTATCGTGCTCTTTTTTGAAGTATTCATAGAATTTCTTAGTAACTCTGTCAACATCAAAGGCGCCGTGCGCCCTGCTCGCCACATCAACTATTGTCAAAGCTCCGCTTTCCTCTTCCTCAAGAGAAAAGGCTATGTTTTCAATTTTTTGAACAAGCCGTTCTCCTGTCTGGTTTGCCTGAAAATGTTCTTCCCGAATTGCAACGGGCTTGTCTTTTTCTCTTTTTGCCCATTGCCATTTTTGATTTTGTTTTCTGCCGTCAATGAAAATTATAAGGTGCTCAAAAACAGATTTTGATATTCTGGTTTCAATTTTTTTTCTTATGTTATATTCAGGAATTTTTCCATCTGAAAGGGAGCTGCATATAAAGGCAACCATGCCGCATTTCTGAGCCATGCCTTCAATTGTAAAATTCTCAGTCTTAATCTCAATATTTTCAAACTGCCTGTGATTATCCCAGCCAAGCTCTTCAATAAAAATTCTTTTGAAATCGAAATCTTTAAGCAATTTTTTTACGTTCTCTTTATTTATTACCATAATATAGCCTTATTTAGCTCTTATTTAAAATAATCCCATTGAACAAATTATCTGCGGTTTCTTCGGCAGTTCATCCTCTGAAATAATGCAGAGATTCCCCTCTTCATGCAAGGATATTACAAGTTCCGCAAGAGATTCATTACTGATACCTGTTTTTAACTGCCTGTTTATAATGTCTTTCGCGGATTCGCGAAGCGGATAACGATAAACTTCATCAATCGTCTTATGTAAATCAGCCGTATCAAATGATGTGTTTTTAATATTTGCGGCATAATCCATTAACCTTTCATAAACCCTGAACCTTGCGCCCATACGATTTCCAAGCTGGCCGCCGGCAGATTTTTCTTCCTCTAAAATATGCTCAATGCCAATTTTTACAAGCTCGTGATGCTTTTCATTTCGCGGCAACGCAGGTGTTTCCGGTTTGCATTCCGCGGCTTTAAGAATTGCGAGCTGAGATTGGGTTGCAATTTTACCTTCTTTATCAACCCAGGTAAGCATATCATTTTCATCGCCTGTTTTTGTGTAAACAAGGACTCCTTCGGCAAGTTTATTGTTTACCGCAATGCTTTTTGAAGAATATGAAACAGGGGATATTTCGGGTATAATATTCTTAAGTTTTGGGTTTTTATCTATTGCGTTTTTCCATATTTGATACGCGTAGGAACCAAGGTCAACTTCGTCTTCTTCGTCCCCGTCCAGTATTCCCGCTTTTTCGTTATATAAATCTTTCCAGATTGAATTCTTGTGGCTTTCATCTTCAAAAAACAATTCGGCGTTCTGCCTCAATCTCTGGGCAACCCTGCCCCTTAAATTCAATATTTTTTCAATACCTTCTGCGGGCATGAAAGAATAACAAATTATCTCATCGGCTTTCTGTCCGATTCTATCAATTCTACCCGCTCGCTGTATCAGCTTTATAATTGCCCACGGCAGGTCATAATTAACTATTATCGAACAATCCTGAAGGTTCTGTCCCTCGCTTAAAACATCCGTTGCAATCAATACCCTTAATTCATTTTCAAGAATCCTTTTGTCATCTATCTCGTTGCTGATAGGGCTAAATTTCCAGGCAGAAGCGGCGGGATTTTCAGAATTGCCCGTAACGGAGGCAATTTTTTCTATGCCGGCATTCTTCAGGTTTTCTTCAAGGTATTTTGCAGTATCGGCAAATTGCGTGAAAATTAGAATTTTATTGTTTTTATGTTTTTCTTTACACAAAAAAATAAGGCTTTTAAGCTTGGCGTCTTTTGCCGGATTCCATTCCGGATTGGCACTAAGGATTTCCAATAAATTTCTTGCGTCTTTTAATAAATTCTTTTTAAATGAAGGCGTAAAATGAAATGAATTTAACCACCTGAATCTTTTCTTAAATTTCGTTGAAAATATGTTGTAAAGCAATTCGGCTTTTTGTTTGCAGCTTTTTTCATCAAAACATTGAAGGTCTATTTCATTATTGTTTTTATCACCGCTTTCCCCTTCTTCATCTTCAAAAAGAACATTCTGAGTAATGTCATCTTCGTTATCAGAATAATCCGAATCTAGAATTTCTACATCCTGAGGGCCAATAGGAACTGGAAGGTTATTTTCCAGAGCGTAAATATAAGTAAAATTTCGGAGGATATGCCGGTTTAAAGACTTAAGAAAAGACGAGCCGCTGCTTTCCAATCTCTTAAATAAGCTTATTCTTGAAAACCCCATTAAACGCTTGCCTGCGCGGGATAAGTCCGCAATTATTTTAGATTCCTGTTGAGTTGGTTCTTTCTGGGGTTGCACGGCAATATAGTTGCCAAGGCCATACCTTGGCAGGGCAAGTTCGTTAATCTTATCGGTTATAGACTGAGAATAAAGCCGTGAATACTGGTCGTTTTCACACTCAGTTTTGAATAATACATTTTTGGGAATACGATCGGGAAAATAGGATGTTGTCCCATCCTCAAATTCAATATATTTCTTGCCTGTTTTTGGATCGGTTTTTGCATAATTTTCCTTAATGAAGGTGCGGGTTCTGCGGACGAGGTAAAGACGCATTAAATCGCGCCAATCTTCCGGATAAATGCTTTTTTCAAAAGCCGCCAGAGAATGAATTGAACACTGATGCTGTTTTATGAAATCAAGTTCGCCGATTTTTCTTAATAATTTCTCGGGCCTTATGCCGAGAGGCTTATCATCCGGTATAAACAGCCTCAATTGACTTGCAAGGTCTAAATATGTTTTATTATAAGGAGTTGCGGTTAATAAAATTACTTTACTGTCATTCTGGACAAGATATTCGTGAATTGAGCGGTAGCGTTTACCTTCTCTATTTCTAAGATTATGGCTTTCATCAATTAAAACAATCCTGAAGCGCTTGACGATATAAATCCTTGTACTTTTCCCACATGGGAACGAGATTTTTAGGACAAAGTATTAAAGTTTCAAGGTCAAAGTCATCTTCAAATATCCTTGCAAGAGTTGTTGCCATTAAAGTTTTCCCCAAGCCAACAACATCGCCGATCATTACCCCGCCTCTTTTGTGCAGGTGATGCGCGGCTATTTGAACCGCTTTTACCTGAAAATCAAGTAATTTTTTGCCAAAATCTTTTGGGATTTTAAATTCTGCCTGTCCCGCGCGGGCTTCCTGAGAAAGATGATACGCCATTTTTAAATAAATATAATAAGGCGGAATTTCTTTTTCCCGCGCCCAGCTATTATCAATAATTTCAGCCAGTTCACTTGAAATATCTATGCAATACCTGTTATTCCATCTATCTTCAAACCATCTGGACAATTTAATTGTAGAGTCAGAATCAAGCACATCAATATTTAACTCTCCCTGATGAGAAAGACCCGATAATGTTAAATTGCTGCTGCCCAGATACCCAATTATTGGATTAATCCTGTCGTCCCTGTAAAGGAGATATAATTTTGCATGCAGTGAGTGTTTAATAAATAATTTAACAACGACTTTTTTTGATTTTAATTGTTCTGATAATCTTCTCAGTCCCGCCTCATCGTCATTTGTCGGAAAACCTAAAACGAGCTGTTCTTTAAATTCTTCCGCCAGCTTTCTTTTAATTTTTACTATTGTGGGATTATCAATTATTTCGTTAGCTTGATTGAGGCTGTAAAAATTTTTTAATTCTTCCTGTGGAAGAGCAGACATGCCTATAAGCAGCCTGCAGGAGTTTCCTTCTCCGCCTTCCCATTTCTCTATAAAGCGGTCTAATTGTTTCCAGCCCCGTAAATTAAAATAACCCACGCAAAAATCTGACTTGAAAGAAACTTCAAGCGTATCCTGCAGGGCTTTTAATAATGGGTTTTCTATGTTATCAAAAATTCTCGGCATAATAACAGCCCCCCAAAATTAATATTGTTATATTTATAGCATATTTTAGAGAAAAATTCAAAATAATTGCAAAAATCATATTATAAATAACTAATACTAAGTTGCAATCAAAGATATATTAAGGGGCTGTCGCTAAATCGGGGCTGTCCAAAAAGGAGGGTAATGGCTTAATTTGCAGGGGATCAATTTATTGAGCCCGCTTAAGTCAGCAATCTGATGAAACAGGTTTAATGAATCCAAAGCCCCTGTTCCAGAGCGACCCTATCTATTAAGGGATACAAACGGTCGATTTTAAAAATTTTCAGCATCTTTATTTTGATACTGAAAATTTATCTAAATTTTCTTTTAGTTTGTAAAATTCACTTTTAAGTTTTTCGATTATTTTTAAATAAATTTGCTGTTTTGAAGATTCTCTTAAAAAATCATCTATTTTAATTGGTTCCCCAAAGATAATTTCTACTTTTTTAGGTTTTGGATAATATTGACCTATAGGCATTACCTTAAAAGCTCCTTTAATAAATACCGGTATGATGGGGGCTTTACTTTCCCATGCAATATAAGCAATGCCGGTTTTTAATTCCTGCAGGTTTCCATCTTCAGAAAGAAAACCCTCCGGGAAAAGAATAATACTTTTTTTATTTTTTAATAATTCAATGCAAATTTCCAAACTTTTAAGATAATTAGCTTTACGGTAAAAAGGAAAGATATTTAAAAAAAGATCTGAAATATAAGTTAAAAAAGCGCTTCTAGCAAATAAATCCGCGGCTGCCGGAGTATAAATATTATTTATTTCTCTTAAAGATATAGAGCAAAGCGTTGTAGGAACATCAATATGAGAAGTATGATTAGGAGCGAGAATAAAAGGATGTTCTTTAGGTATATTTTCTATTCCATGGATTTTTAAATTTAAGTAAAATCGCGCAAATAAACGATAAAAAAAATGGAAAACAATTTGAATTATGATTTTAAAGATAGAAAATTTCAGTATAGTTTTAATATCAAAGCTGTCAAATTTTTGCTCTTTAATTTTTAAATTAGACGGTTTTAATTTAAGATATTCAACTACATCTTGTAAATTTTGAAAATTTAAAATAGCTTCGTCTGTTATAGGAATATTAAATTTTTTTTCAATAAACAAGAAAATTTCCAAGCGAAATAAGGAATCTATTCCTAATTCATCATAAAAATTAGTTTGAGGTGAAATAGATTCTTTAGAGATATTTAATTTTTCGCTTATAATATCTCTTAATTTTTTAAAAATCGGGTCTTCTAGAAGCCTAAGATCGATTTTAATTTCTTTTTCAAAAGCAGAAATTTTATTTTCTTCAAATAATTTTATAACCTCTCGGCGTTTTATTTTTTTTTTAAAAAAATTAAAATAATCTTCTTTTTTAATTCCTTCCCTGCTTAAGATTTCTTCATTTATTACAATAATAGCCAGCGCTTCTTCTCCAAGGTCTTTTTTTTGTCCAATTACACAGACTTCTTTAATAAAAGGAAGATTTGCCAATTTATCTTCCAGTTCTTCGGGGAAAATTTTTTTACCGCTTTGACTTACAATAATATTTTTTTTTCTTCCGCAAATGTATAAGAATCCATCTTCATCCAGCCTGCCTATGTCTCCGGTATAAAGCCAGCCGTCTTTTAAAATTTCCTCTGTTTCCTTTAAGGCTTTATAATATCCCCGCATGATATTTGGACCGAAAACAGCTATTTCTCCTTCGTTAAAGAGAGCATCTTTAGTTTTAATTATCTTTAAGGAAATTTCTTTTAATACTTTCCCTACTGAACCGGGACGTTGATTTTCAATAGTATTTACGCTGATTATGGGAGAACTTTCGGTAAGTCCATATCCTTCAAGGATGCAAAAACCCATTTTTGCGAATTCTTTTATTAAATAAGGATTTAACGGCGCCGCGCCGCTGATAAAATATTTTAATTGACCTCCAAAAGCTTTAAATATAGGACTATAAATATATTTTTCTAAATTTAAGCCTGCCTTCTGGAGAAGTTTTAAAAACATTTTAAAAATATTAAAAATAAATTTTAAGGAAAAGGGAAGATTTTTTAATTTTTCTTTTATACCCATATAGAAAAAGTTTAAAAATGAAGGAACTACAAGCATTACTTCGGGTTTATAAGTCTTCATTGCGCAGATAAGAGTTTCTTTTTTTAGATTTTCAAGATAACAAATTGATCCTTCAAGATATAAAGGCATTAAAAATCCTCCGGTTATTTCAAAAGTATGATTTAAGGGAAGAATAGATAAAAATCGCGCTCCTTTAAAATGTTTTCTAAATAATTTATCCACCATTAATATATTTGAGATAAGATTTTTATGAGTTAGCATTACCCCCTTAGGATTTCCAGTTGTGCCGGAAGTATATATTATTAAAGCTAAATCATCCTCATTAATTGTTTCAGAAGGCAGAATTAAGTTTTGATTTTCTACTTTATCAAGTTCTTCTAAAATAAAAATTTTCAAAGCAAGCTTGCGGATTTCTTTTATGCTTTCAAAAATTTTTAAGGAGCAGAAAACAGCTTTGGCTTCGGAATGTTCTAAAATATACTTTAGCTCGGGAGCCTGCAGTTTACAGTCAATTGGAACCGCAATAGCGCCGCAATAATAAATCGAAAAAAGAGCTATTCCCCATTCCGGCTTATTTTCAGTAATAATGGCTATTTTATCGTTTTTTTTAAAGTTTTGTTTTAGGGCAGAGCCTATAGAGGAGGCTTTTTCCCAAATTTCAGAATAATTATAACTACTAATAATATTGCCGGATTGCATGGCGAGAAAATTTTTCTTAGGACAAATTTCAATCTTTTGTTTTAATATATCCAAAATACTGTTCATTTTATAAGGACTGCCCGTACCGGTGATCCGTCGGCATCTTTAATCTTTAAAGGCAGACAGATTAAGGTATAAACGCCGGCAGGAATTTCTTTTAAATTTAAAGCTTCAAGAATAATTATTTTTTCTTTTAACAAAAGATGATGAGAGGGATGTCTTTCTTTTTTATATTTTTCAATAGAATGATAATCTATGCCGACTAATTTTATCTTTTTTTTAATTAAATATTTTACCGCTTCTTCGTCTAAATAAACATAGTTTTTGTAGAATTTATTTTTATTAAGCAATTTAGAATTTCTGGTTTTAAAAATAACTCGTTTAAAAAGGCCAAAATCAAGCTTTTCCAAATCATTTTTAGCTATTTTTTCTTTAACGGGTAAATTAAAAACTCTTACTTTGCCGATTAAAATAGAAAGATCTAATTTGTCAACTCCAGAGGAATTAGGGATGAAATGTTTTGGGGCGTCTAAATGAGTTCCGCTATGGCTTCCTAAAATCAATTTTGAGATTTGAATAGTTTCGCTTTCTTTTTTAATTATACTGGGAATAATTTTAATTTGCGGATCGCCCGGCCAAACAATCGTTTTTGAAGTTATGGGAAGGGTTATATCATAAATCTTATTTATTTTCATAAATACTCGATGCGTAAAAAACCTAAATTCTAATATCTAAATCCTAAACAATATCAAAATCCTCCCGACGTAAAGTCGGTCCGATGACTCCCTACGAGTATCGAACTCCGTCTGAGGATCCCGTTTCTTGTTAAAAATATAAAAATAAGAGCGGGAAAATGTTCAAAATTCAAAATCCTACATGTTGTAGGATTGTAGGGGCTCAATAAATTTCCGCCCGCTTAAGCCAGCCCCGCCGACGGCGGGGTATCGTTTGAGACGACAAGTTATGTTTTTAGACAGCCCCTTACAATTTTAATTGGTATAAATACTCTATTTCGGGACAGCTGCGAATTCGAGCAACAACTCCTCAATATAATTTTAAAGATTAATTTTAATTAAGAAGAGCAAATTTAAGCATCATGAAATATTTTTTTATTAAATAAACGGATCGGGATAAAGGGGGCTAATTCCGCTATATTTACATTTTACATTATTATGATAACAATCAATAATATTTTCGCAGTAAATAGTGCCTTCTTCGCCTTTATGCAGTCTATCCTTATAATCTAAATATTCTTTTAAGATTGTTACTTTCTTATTTAAAATTTTACAAAAAGCTTCATGAGGCTCCAAAGCTTTTTTCTTAAGCTGAACTTGTTCTTTTTGTTTTTGATGTTCTTTTTGATATTGTTTTTGATATTGCATCATTTTTGAACCAAAGGCGATATTGCTCTTAATTTTTTTATAATTTTAGGCAATTCTGAAATTACATAATCTATTTCTTCTTTAGCGGTATCTATTCCTAGAGTTAATCTTAAGCTGCCGTGAGAAATCTCGATAGGAATGCATAAAGCTTTTAAAACATGCGAAGGTTCTAAAGATGCTGAAGTGCATGCAGATCCGGAAGATGCCGCGATTCCCAACATATCTAAATTCAATAAAATTGATTCTCCTTCGATATATTCAAAGCAAAAGCTGGCGTTATTGTTTAATCTTTCCTGAGGATGCCCGGTTAAGAAAGATTTTTCAATATTATTTAAAATTCCTTCAATTAAGTAATCTCTTAATTTTTTAATATTTTCTTGACGATTTTCAAAATCTTCATTATAGATTAATTCCAGGGCTTTAGCCATACCTATAATTCCAGCTGTATTTTCCGTTCCGGCCCGGCGATTTCGTTCTTGCGCTCCCCCTTGTTGAATAGGCTGTAAGGGCGCGCCTTTTCTTATATATAAAGCTCCTATTCCCTTTGGTCCAAAAAATTTATGAGCGGATAAACTTAAAGCATCTATTTTTAGTTGTTGTAAATTAATTTTTAAGTTTCCGATTGCCTGAACTGCGTCAGTATGAAAAAAAATTTTTTTATCTTGAATAATTTTTAAAATTTCTTCTATCGGTTCAATGGTTCCTATTTCATTATTAGCCGTCATAATACTAATTAAAATGGTTTGAGGAGTAATGGATGCCTTTAAAAAATCTAAATCTATTATACCGCATTTATCTACCGGCAAATAAGTTATTTGGAATCCTTGTTTTTCTAAAAATTGCATAGTATGTAAAACAGCATGGTGTTCTATGGAAGAAGTAATTATATGCTTCCCCTTTTTTTGGTTAGCTAAGGCTATGCCTTTGACAGCTAAATTATCGCTTTCTGTTCCGCCGCTTGTGAAAATAATTTCGCTGGGATTTGAGGCTCCTAAAATAGAAGCAATTTTGTCCCGGGCGTCTTCGATTGCTCCTCTGGCAGTTCTGGCAATAGAATAAATACTGGAAGGATTGCCGTAATTTATACTAAAATAAGGGATCATAGCTTCTAAGACTTTAGGATGAACCGGTGTAGTAGCGGCATGATCTAAATAAATAAATCTTTGAAACATTTATTCCTCCTTAAATTTCTAATTTTTTTCTATAGTTTAATAAAAAATCCTTTTTAATTATTTAGTTTTTGTTTGAAAAAATCTAATTTTAAAATTTTCATTATCTTGAGCAATTTCGAATCCAATAAAGAAATATTCAAAAAATTCTCTCTAAAACAAATTTGCGGCAGGCGTAGAAGCGCGTTGCAGCTTGCTAAAGCGGATTTTTATAATCTTTAATCTTGCAACTTATTTAGAAGGTTTTCAAGAAGTAAATTTAAAATAGTTAATTATTTAAGTTATTTGATAATAACTTTTAAGGTTCAGGGCTTCTGTTAAACTGGAAGCAGGATCAATTACCCCCGCTCCTTGATCGTAAATAGTATGCCCTTTTAGAGATTTAGCGGTAGACATTAAAATAAATTTTATTTGATTGGGAGTAAGTTTAGGATTAGCCTGTAATAAAAGGGCAATTATTCCGCTTACCATCGCGGTAGCCATTGAAGAACCCGAAAGGATTAAATAATCATCTTGTCCATCTTTATCAAAATCAATATGGGGATAACTATTTACTTCATTTGCTAAAGTAGAATTAGGGGCTAAAGCAGAAATAATATTAGTGCCTCGGGCAATTAAATCCGGTTTAGGCAAACCATCATAAGGGGTTGGACCTCGGCTGGAATTAAAATCTATTTCATCATCTAGAGGAGTTATAGTATTTTTATCATTTAAATTTCCTACCGTAATTACCAAAGGATCAATACCCGGAGAATTAATTGTTCCGTTATTAGGACCGTCATTTCCAGCCGCTACCACAACAATTAAACCATTTTTAACGGCTATTTCACAAGCTTTTGCTAAAATATCGTCTTGATAAGAAGATTTAGATTCGCTGCCAAAGGATAGATTAATAATTTTAATATTATATTTATCTTTATTTTTTACTGCCCAGCTTATAGCTTTAATAATTTGTGAAGGAATCGGATCGACTTTTAATCCTACTATTTTACTTTCAGGAGCGATTCCGGAATATCTGCCTTGAGAAATTTTTCCTGTTCCGGCAATAATTCCGGCTATATGCGTTCCATGGCCGTAATCATCATAA
>JACPDS010000073.1:0-971 GCA_016183885.1 Armatimonadota bacterium | reverse complement strand
TATTGGCTTTTGAAGAAAAATCTTCAAAAGCCAGCATATTATTCTCTAAGTCGGGATGAGGATATATCCCTGAATCGATAACTGCCGTAGTTACTTCCTTTCCCTTATATCCTTTTTCCCAAAGCTCTTTGATGCCTAAGATATCTATAGCTAGATTCATTTTAGACATGTTTTTAACAAAAGAAACTTTTGTTGTTAAAGGTTTAGAAATCTTAAAAGGAATATCTAAATAAGTTTTTGTATCCTTGGGAAGATTATTTATAAAATTATTTAGTTTATCAGGTTTAATTTCTAAAGTATGCCCTTTAATTATAGAAAGTTTTTCTTTTAAGGCGGCTTCATTATTTATGATTATTCTTTCTAATTTTTCCAATGGAGTATTTTTTCCGCAAGTTGTAAGTAAAGACAGCTGGCCTTGCTCATTTAAGTCTGAAGCGCTAAATTTTAAATTTTGATTAATAAAGGTGGTTTTAGGGGGAGTATTGTTAAAACCAAATAAAGAAGTTTTTATTAATTTTGTATTCATAAATTTACTCCTTTCATGTTTAATTTATTATGATTATAAAATATTAAATATGGAATATTTATTTGTTAAATAAATGTTAATTATTGGAAATTAAATTTAAAAAAAGAATCGATAATCAGCGCATAATTTGATGATAATAAGGTCCTTTTTCTAATATAATTATTCCGCCGTCTTCTTTAAAATTAGGATTGGTGCTTTTGTGGGTATAATGAATTAATCCGATTATGGCAGGATCTTCGTTAAATTTAAAAACAGGATAACTTTTATCTTTAAGGCTGTCCCTATCTTTAAATTCCCCTTTTAAGGTTAAGAATAATCCTTCTTTTAAATTAGGAATACGAGTGGCTAAAGAAACGTTATGGGCTACTTTCACTAAATATCCTGAAAGTGTGCGCAGATAAAAAAGCTGATGTTTGTTTCCATTAAGATCATCGGGAAATATTTT
>JACPDS010000072.1 GCA_016183885.1 Armatimonadota bacterium | reverse complement strand
TTAGGCGAGAATCGTTTATTAATAAAAGAGGGGTTAAAAAAAATTAAGGAAAATCCTAATTTAGGAATTAAGGCTTTATTAGAAACAGCTAGTTTTTTTAAAGAAGTAAATTGCGGCGCTTTAAGTTTTATTTTAGCTCCCCGGATTAATGCCGCAGGCAGAATGAATAAAGCGGAACTAGCCGTAGAACTGATGCTGGAAGAAAATTTCACTCAAGCGAAAATTCTGGCGGAAAAATTAAACCAATATAATCGAGAAAGACAAGAGGAAGAAGCTCAAATATATAAAGATATTGAAAAAAAATTATACCTTAATCCGGCGCTTTTAGAAGAAGAAATTTTATTCTTATATAGCAGGCATTGGCACTTGGGAATCATCGGCATTGTGGCTTCCAGAATAACTGAGAAAATAAAACGGCCGGTTTTTTTAGCTTCCGAAGCTGATGAAATAATCAAAGGTTCAGCCAGGACAAAAGGTAATTACAATATTTTTGAAATGCTCTTTAATTGTAAGGACTTATTAGAAAATTTTGGAGGGCATCAAAACGCCGGCGGATTTTCGCTTAAAAAAGATAAACTGGAAGATTTCAAAAATAAATTAAAAGATTTATCCAAAAATTATCCTAAAGTAAAAGATGAGTTAAATATTGATTTAGAACTTAATTTTAAAGATATCAATTTAAACTTGCTTAAAGAATTAGAATTATTAGCTCCTTTTGGGCAGGGAAATCCTCCTCCTTTATTTTTAACTAAAGGCATAGAAATTTCAGAACATAAATTAGTCGGAAAACCGGCTTTACATGTTCGCGCTAATTTTAAGCATGACGGAATATTATATCCCGCAATTGGATTTAAAAAAAATGAATATTTTGAATCTATAAAAAGCGAGTTTCATTATGATTTAGTTTATAATTTAGAATTAGAATATTTTCAAAACTCTTTAAATATAAAATTAGAATGGCAGGATTTAAAGCTGCCGGATAAAATTTGTTATATTTTATTAAAAGAACCTCAACAAGTTTATCATCAAAAAAATAAAGAATTTCAAATTATTGACGCTCGCTTGTTAATTGATAAGTCAAAATATTTAAAAAATATTTTAGAGCATACACCTCAAGGATTAATTTTGGTGCGTAATTTTAAAGAAACTGAAAAATTTGATTTTTTGGAAGAAAAATTTTCAAATGAAATTAAAAAAAATGCTTTTATGAAAGGGGAAGAAAGAATCTTGGTGGCTCCTATTTGTCAAAATGAAAATCTAGGCGATAAAATTTTTGACTTAGTTTATTTGCATCCCCCCTTAAGTTTAGAAGAATTAGTTTTAAAAATAAAAAAAATAAATAATTTGCAAATTCACTTTTTATTCCATTATAATGAATTGGAAAAAGAAAAAAAAATTCAAGAAATTTTAGCTCCTTCCAGAGAAAAATTAATTAAGATTTATTCTCAACTCAAAAAATTAACTAAAGAGCATTTTAAAGTTCATTTGGATTATTTTAAACTGGTTAAATTGATTAATGATCCTTTAATTCATGAAATTACCGTAAAAACCGCTTTAATAATTTTTAAAGAACTGGATTTGCTGGAATTTTTAACCGAAAAAGAAAAAACTTGGATTATCTTAAAGGAAAAATCTCAAAATGATTTAAATAATTCTAAATATTTCTTAAAAATTTCAGCTAAAAAGAAAGCTTTTTATGAATTAGAAGAACTTATTAAATTGCCCAAGTTAGAAGTTTTAAAACAAAAATTAATTTAGGAGGAAGCAAGATGAACTTAAAAGAAAAAATCCGCGATATTCCAGATTTTCCGGAGAAAGGGATTATTTTTAGAGATATTACCACTTTATTAAAGGATCCATTGGCTTATAAATATGTAATCGATCAATTCACTGAATATTATCAAAATAAAAAAATAGAAGTAGTTGTGGCGGTAGAGGCTCGAGGATATATTTTTGGAGCGCCTTTAGCTTATAATTTAGGGGCATGTTTTGTGCCGGTGCGCAAACAAGGAAAGCTCCCGCATCATACTTATGCTTTAGAATATGAGTTGGAATATGGGAATAATGTTATAGAAATTCATCGAGATGCTATTAGAGAAGGGCAGAGAGTATTAATTGTAGATGATTTAATTGCTACAGGAGGTTCTTCCTGCGCCGCCGCACAATTGGTAGAAAAGTTGGGAGGCAAAATAGTAGGGTTGGCTTTTATGATTGAACTGACTTTTCTTAAAGGCAGAGAAAATTTAAATGGTCATGAGATTTTTACTTTGATACAATATTAATTAAAATTTAGAAATGTCCAAATTTCCCCGGGCTTATTTATCAATAGGATCGAATTTAGGAAATCGGAAAGAAAATCTTAAAAAAGCTCTATTGGAAATTTCTAAAGAAATAAAAATCTTAAAAACCTCTTCTTTTTATGAAACCTCCCCTTGGGGGAATATAAATCAACCTTGGTTTATTAATGCGGTCATAAAAGTTCAAACCAAATTTAATCCTTGCGAACTGCTTGATTTTCTGCAAAATATAGAAAAAAAATTAGGAAGAATCCGCCCTTTTTATATGGCTCCGCGGATTATTGATTTGGATTTGCTGATATATGAAAAAGAAAATTTTAATAATAAAAAATTAATTATTCCTCATCACGGCATTAACAAAAGACTCTTTGTATTAATACCTTTATTGGAAATTGCTCCCCGCCTTCGAGACCTAAAGAGCGGAAAAGCTTATCGAGAAATTGCTAAAAATCTAACGAAAAAAAGCGAACAAATAATAAACAAAATCTCTTAATTTTTAAAAAATTAAAATGTCTCTTAAAGAATCCTTAAATTATTTAAATACTTTAGAAAGTTTTTCTTCTCCTGAAACTTGGAGAAAATTCGCCTTAAGAAGAATAAAGACTTTTCTTAAATATATAAATAATCCTCAAGATAAACTTTCTTATATTCATATTGCCGGAACAAGCGGAAAAGGGGGAACGGCTGTTATTCTGAATTCCATTTTAACAAGAGCCGGTTTTAGAACAGGCTTATTTACTTCTCCTTACTTAATTTCGCCTCGAGAAAGTTTAATTATCAATAATAAAGAAATCAAGGCTTTGGAATTTAGCAATTTAATCTTAAATTTAAAACCTAAGATCGAAGAATTCACTTTAAAAGAAAATTTTGGATACCCAACAAGTTTTGAAGTAATTTTAAGCGCGGCTTTTGAATATTTTGCTGAAAATAATTTAGATTTAGTTATTTTGGAAGCCGGATTAGGCGGGAAATTGGATGCTACCAATGTAATTCCTTCTCCTTTAATTTCTATTTTAACTAAAATTGATTTTGACCACACTAATTTGCTCGGGAAAAGTTTAAAGGAAATTGCCCGCGAAAAAGCCGGAATTATAAAAACTAAAAGCATTTGTTTAAGCGCGGAGCAGAAAAAGGAAATAAAAGTGATTATTGAACAAAATTGCTTAAAGAAAAAAGTTAGTTTTTTTTACGCGGGAAAAAATTTTAACTGGCAGATAAAAACGTTAAATTCAAAAGGAAGTATTTTTTCATGGGAGGGTTTTGGGAAAAAATACAAAAATTTAAAACTTTCTTTAATTGGAGAGCATCAGGCGGAAAACGCTTCTTTAGCCTTAGCCTGCGCGGGTTTATTAATTAAAAAGAGTTTCTTTATTCCCGAAAAATCTATCTTTAAATCTTTAGAAAAAGTTAAATTTCCCTTGCGTTTTGAACAAGTCAAAAAAAATCCTTTAATTATTTTAGACGGAGCGCATAATCCTCATAAAATTTATGCTCTGGCAAATACCTTGAAAAAAGTATATCCTGAGAAAAAAATAATTTTAATTATAGGAATTTTAGCTGATAAAGACTGGAAAAAAATTATAAAAATTTTAGCCTGTTTAAGCAAAGTAATTTTATGCACCTCTTTTAAAGCTGGATATAATAGAGAAGTTTGCAAACCCCGACTTTTGGCAAAATTGGCTAAAAAATACTCTGATAAGGTAGAGGTAATTTTAAATCACCGCTTAGCTTTAAAAGAAGCTCAAAAAATTTGTCAAAAAGGCTAATTTTAATCCTTCGAAAATATAATTTGAATCTTGAATATTTTTATAATCTTCGATTATATTTAAACCCTCTAAATAAAGTTTTAAACCTTCTTCTAAAAGAATATAATTTTCATCTTTAACTTTGGAAGGAAGTTTAGTATTTTTTAATTGTAAATAGGCTTTAAGGATATTTTCTTTTAAATTTTTATGAAATTTAAAAAACTCTTCGACAGATAATTCTCGATCTAACATAAGATAAGCTTTTTCTTTTAATTCTACAAATTTAGAACTCTGAGGAAAATTATTTAATTCTTCGTTTAAATTAATCTTTATATTTTTAGTCTTGGAAAATTCAAAAAAATCTTTAGCGTAATCAACTAATACATCTAAATAAATAAATTTTTTGGCAGATGAAACTAAAATTTCCAAGCCTTCTTTTAAGAAGTTTTTCTTTCTTTCTATCAGGAAATTTTCTAATAATTTAAGGCCTTCTTCGAAAAGTTTAAGTCCTTCCCGGGCAAGACTTTTAGCATATTTTAAAGGTTCTGCCGATTGGTGATTAATTTGAATTTTATTAAATTCTTTGCGGCATCTTTTTTGATGAACTTTAAGTTTTAATAATTCAGCTTTAAATTCTAAATTAGAAATTTTTTTCAAATAAATTTTTTTACAAAGTTGTATGCAAAAATCTATAATAGGAAGAGGAATTAATTTAGAATCTAAAAAACTTAAACAATTTTGACAAATATTTTCATAAATATTTTTATAAGAACAAACTTGACATTCCATAATAATTAATCCCCCTTTTTTTAAATTAAACTTTTATTTAATTTTTATATTGAATTGGAGGGGGTGGATGAATTCCGCATCCCCCAGCCTTGCAATTTTAATCTTTCAATAAATTGTTATTAGACATAAGCATAGGATTAAAAAAGTTAGGCATTTCTTTGCCAAACATAGGAGTCATAAACGGACTCATCCCAAATGAGCCGCCCATATAAGTAAGTGGTGAATATCCATAATTTCCAGAAAAAAAATTGGAATTCATTAAACTAGACAGTTGAGCTTCCATCATTTTTAAAGTTTTTCTCCTCATCTCTGCTAATTGTTGTTTAAAAGCTTCTTCTTCCGGAGATGCTTGATTAACCTGCTTTAAAGAACCGTTTGAATCGGCAGATTGTATTTTTGGAGAAATATTTTCATCTTTTAAAGATTGAGAAGAATATGTTTTTGGAGATCTCTTATCTTTAAGATCATTTATTGTTTGTTGAGGATATTGTTGAGGATAATTAACAAAGGTTTGTCCAGTATTTCCCATGCGCTGCATTTGCTCCTTCATTTGGCTTAATCCTGTATTAGTTTCATTTTGCGTTTTATTGAACATTGGCCGTAAAGTTTCTTGCATAGCTTTGTGTTCGGCATTGCTGATATAGGCATTTCCGGCTATTGCCGTTCCTGGCCCTATGGCGCCGCCGATTATGCGGCCGGTAGTTAATCCTGCCCCCAATAAACTTGCTATTCCTGTGCCTGCCGCCATACCTCCAGCTGTTCCCGGACCGGGAAATAATAATGACCCGATTACTGCCCCTGCAACGGGAAGAATCCAGAGGAGCGGTTTAAAATTAGAAATAAAGGGCCGTTTCATTTCCAGCATTCCGCCGGTCATTCCGTTTTGAGAAGATTGAATTTGTTCCATAATAAGTTCCTCCTTATTTTTTTATTCTTCTAGTCTTGATATCACGACTAATTTTAAAAAGTAAATATTAATTTTGTTAAAATTTTGTTAAATCTTTGTTAAAATTTTGTAAAAACTAATGAAATTACTTGATTTTTAAAAAGAATAAATTTAGATATTTTTATGAAAATATAGCTAAAAACCATGCAAAATAAAGTATTTTAACAAATATTTAACAAAAAGCGTCTTTTATATAAACTTTATTAAAATTATAAATTTACAAATATTTAACAAAAATTTAACAAAAAATGTCTTTACGAATTTAAATTTTAAGATTATAATTAATTATAGAAGGATTAATTAGGAGGAAATTAAATGGATTATAATAATTTAGATAACCTTAAAACAGTCCTTAACCGCATTCAAGAAATTCAAGCTAAAATTCAAAATCCTAAAATATCCGGTCTGAATCCTCCGGAGATTTCTTTTGAAGCAATTATGCGGCAGGAAATAGCTGATAATTTTCAAACTCCCGCTTCTTTTAATCCTTTAGTCTTTTTAAATCCTTTAATGAATCCTAATGGAGTAAATGATATTGAAAGTATTGCGGCTATTATGCCGGAAAAAATAGTTCAATATCAGGGGCATGAAATGCAGGCTCAAACCGCTTCAAGATTTCAACGCTTAGAAAAGTTAATCAGCGAAAAATTTCCCGGGAAGAAAGTAAGTATTACCAGTACCACCGAAGGAACCCATTCAGATTCTAATCATGCTTTAGGAAAGGCTGTAGATTTTATAGTTGAAGGTATAAGCAAAGAAGAATCTAAAATAGTTGAAAATTTATGCCTTCAAGCAGGTTTTAAGCCTTATAATGAATATATTTACGGAAGCGCTTATAAAACCGGCGATCATATGCATATTGATTTAGTTTAAGCTGTTTTTAAATTCTCTTTTAGTTTTTTTAAATAAATATCCTCCCTTTTTTTAATTTTCTTTAAGATGTTTTAAGCAGGAATTTTTTAAATTAAGCTAGAAGAAAATTTATGTGTTTAAAAAAGTTTTTTTAATTTTCTTTATATTTTTATTAAATTCTCATTTAAAAGCCGCTCCTTTAAATTTATTTTTCCCTAAAGAAAATTTAGAACTTAATCAGAAAGGTATTTTAATTCCCAATCTTAAAGAAAATAATAAATCCATATCTTCTAAAGTATTAAAGTTATATAATAAAAATTATATTAAAAAAAATAATTCTTCAATTTATATTCAATCTCAAGATCAATATTATTCTTCCGGTTCTAAAGTTGTTTTAAAAATTTATCGAAAAAATAAAGCTTATTACAACTTAGCTTCTCGGGGAGGGCAGATTATTTCCACCGCCTGGCGTTTTTTAGGAGTCCCTTACCGCTGGGCAGGTACTACTTCCAGAGGCTTTGACTGTTCAGGATTTGTAATGCGTGTATTTAAATTAAACGGAATTAATTTAAGGCGCTTAGCGGATCAACAATATTATAACGGCAATCCGGTTAATCCCCAAAACCTGATTCCAGGAGATTTAGTTTTTTTTAGCACTTATTCAAGCGGAGTAACTCATGTGGGAATATATATTGGAGGCAATCAATTCATTCATGCTTCAAGCAGCCGCGGAGTAACTATTAGCAATCTTAATGATTCTTATTATAGAAACCGCTTCATTGGGGCAAGAAGATATCACTGATAATTGATTTAATGCATACAAAAACTAAAATATTTTTAATAATTATTATTTTATTAAGCTTAAATTTAGCTTTTGGAGAAAATTATAATAAGGCTGTTAACGATATTTCAGAGGCGGAGGAACTTTTAAATATAGCTAAAAATTATCTTCAAACCAATTTTGGGATGATTGTTAGCGGCAAGATTAATCTGCAGGTTGTCAGCGCTGGCAAATTAGATGAATTATATCATGGAATTTATCGAGGTTCTGAAATCGGACTTTATCAGCAAAATTTTGAAGGTCATCATATTTATATTATGCAGGGTTTAAGCCGGGATAAATGTTTAAGCACTATTGCTCATGAATATACTCATGCATGGCAGAATGAAAATTGTCCCTTTAACCAAGATATACGTCTAAAAGAAGGGTTTGCCAGGTGGATAGAAGTAAAAATTTTGCGTTTAGATGGCGCTTATCAGTTAGCTTTAGATATAGAAAGGTCTTTAGACCCTGTTTATGGATACGGATTAAAAATTTTAATCAAAATTGAAGAAAGCCAAGGAGAAAGGGCTGTAATTAATTATATAAAAACCGCTCTTGCCCCTTAAAAGCGGAAGTGGCGAAATTGGCAGACGCGCTAGATTCAGAGTCTAGTGCCTTTTGGGGCATGTGGGTTCAAATCCCTCCTTCCGCACCAAAACTAACTTTGTCGGAATTGATTGCTACGCTCGCCGTCCGCGCGACAGGTAGTATTTTCAAACACGATATAAGCGAGTTTTTGGATTTTTTCTGTGTGCGAGTTAAACAAATCGGAATAAACGGCTCGTTGCTCGAAGCCGTCGTTGATTATATTTTGCCATGTAAAAATATGGATAAAGTCGCTGAAAAATTAAATGCCGTTGTTAAAGGTTATGACGATCCGGTTGTGAAGGCAGAGATTCAACAGAAACTCCAGAAGCAAGTTTTAGAATCATTTGGACAATAATATGGAACAAACAAATATCAGGCAAAAATTATTCGGATTATTGGGAAAATATTGGTGGGTTCTTTTGATTTTAGTTGTTGTTCTTGCTCTTGTTACCGACATACCGATTTTCAAATTTGCGCTATGGGGCGTGGGAATAATTTTTGCCTTAATGATTTTTGCCCCGTTTCTTTTTCAATTATTTGCTCCGGCTTTTTTCCTAATTTCATCACTTGTAGAACACTTTTCAGAATCTAAGGGACAATCAGTGGGAAAACGATATTTTTTTATCCCCGCCGCCTTGCTCGCTTATGTTGGCTTTGTTACAGCTCAATTAATACTTTTAAATTGGGTATTTATTTTAAGTTTCTTGATTTGGGCAAGCGTAATTGGGTTTTTCTTTACTTTCCTAACGGTATTTTTCTTTGGTCTCGCTCCCATTGCTATACTTACGGCTCCGTTCGTGGTTTGGTATCAAGCTGGGTTTGCTAAATTTTTGGTTGTCGTGGTGTTTTTCTTGATAACACTCTTTTGGTTTGGATTTTCAAAAATGGCATTTTCGGAAGATTATTGGAAATCAACGCCGGAAATTTATCTCGGATATTCGCCCCACATATTTTTGCTCGGCGCACTTTCTTTTCAAGTTGTAGCGTTACCCCTCTATCAATTTGGCCTAAATGGTGCGGGCAACCTTGTTTCTGACACAGGCGGGGCAATTTTTCTTCTTTTCGCCTTGATTTCCGTTTTCAAGTGGCGTGCGATAAAGAAGAAACTATCAGAGGAAGAACGAGAAAATCTTTATAAGCCGTCGGCTTGGATTTATATATTTGGTTTTATTCTGACAAGTTTGTTATATGCCGAGTTTAAGCAAAAGTTTGGTGCACCGACGGCAATATTGTTCTGGCTCAACGGTTTCTTCTTTATCGCTTTGATTGGTAGATTTTTTGGGATTTTCAAGCGAAAGAAGAATATGTTTAACTTTTTCAAAAACAACAAAAGTGGCATCGCAGATCAATTTGAAAAATTGCGAGATTATTCTTTACTTCAAATACAAGAAGCGGCAAAAACAGGGAAAATAACGAAATTTGAGGAAAAAGCTTTTATTTCTTTTTGCGCGGCCGCTAACATCGCCGCACAAACCTATATAACCTCTGACAAACTTCCTTACATAAAAATTGAAAATGTCAGCGATGAGGATGTGTTTTTGGACGCTTATTTTTTTTTGTGTGCAATCGAAGTTCATACATTTTTCGATAGATTGAAGAATAAAAAAGAAATAGCGGACGCCCTTGATGTATCAAAAGAGAAATTTATTGAAGATTTCGCCGCCATATTTGGTGGTGAAGAAATTAAAAATCATTTAGTCAAACTCCTGTCCGGATTTGACAAAATGGTTTCAGATATGGGCGGCGATCCGCGCGATTTGTGGTACAATCAAGCACTTTTTTTTGGTAATAAATTGTCGCAAGGGAAAATGGATTTTGGAGATTTGACCGAAAAAGATTTAGCGGCTAAATTGAGCATATCTATCGTTTCCCAAAGTTTACAGGTTGAGAGTGCAAAGATGTTTGACAGTATTGTTTTTGGAAAAGATAAGTAAAATTCGTGCGGTGCGCCAGCTGACGCTGGTATGAATTTGGCCGCCGCCGAAAGCGAGCGGCGGCGGGGCGGGGTCAGTTTTCCCGCTCAAAAAAGGTTCGCGCGAAGTATATAATTACAGCACCAATTATAATCTTATTTAGAATATTTTAGAAGTTAAAAATTCCTCTCCTCTTGAATCTTAATGAATATCGGACTTTTCTTAAGAGAATTTAAATATTGTTTAGTATTCATTCTTCAAAATAAAATTGACATAAAAAAAGTTTGTGTTATAATAATATTTATAAATTAAATCGCGGGGTGGAGCAGTTCGGTAGCTCGTCGGGCTCATAACCCGGAGGTCAGTGGTTCAAATCCACTCCCCGCAACCAAGAATAAATAAAGGCTTCCAAAAGAATTATAAATTTTAGAAGCCTCTTTAATTATAAAAAAAACGCAAGGGCAAAGAACCTGCGTTTTGGCAATTTAGGCAAAAAACTTCCTGATTATTTTACTCTTAATTCTAATCCTATAAGATCTATTTTTATTTCTATTTCTCTTAGTTTGATAGTTTTCTTTTCTATTTCACTATTTAAATTTCTAATTTTTATCATAAGATCATTACGCAAAATTTCGCTTTGTCTTTTTGAAAGTTTATCTCTTAAAGTAGATATATTTTTTAATAATAAAGCTATTTCTTCTTTTAATTTTAAGGCTATTTTTTCTAACATTCCTTTACTTAATAATAATTGTTCTTTTCTTGATAATACTGGTTTCGGCTTTAAATTTTCAATTTTAGGATATTTATCGACAGGAAACTCTAATTTTTCAATTTTAGATTCTATAACTCTAGGATTAACAGTATGAGGCAGTTTTTTCTCTAATCCCCCGGCTTCTGACAAAAGTTTTTTTATTATTCTTATTGACAGCATAATTATTTCTCCTTTAATAAATTTAATCTTAATTTATTTATCACGACAATTTTTAAAAAGTAAAGAGTCGTCTTAATATTTATTTTAAAAATTTTTCTTCTTTAAACAGGTTTCTTTTTAATTTATGACGAAGTAAAAAATATTAATTTTTAATTCGGAGGATAGAATGCTTAAAGAAATCAGAATCCATGGCCGAGGGGGACAGGGAGTAGTAACTGCGGCTGAATTAATGGCTCAAGCGGCTTTTGAAGATGGAAAATATTCTCAGGCATTCCCATTTTTTGGGTCAGAGCGAATGGGTTCTCCTTTAGCTTCTTTTGTAAGAATAAATGATAAAAAAATAAAAATAAAAACTCAAATTTATAACCCTGATTATGTAATTGTCCAGGATCCTACTTTATTAGGTGTCGTGGATGTCTTAGCGGGAATTAAAGAAAATGGATTAATTTTAATTAATCATGAAAAATCTGCCCAAGAACTTAATTTAAATACTAAAGTTAAAATAAGAACTATTCCGGCTACTAAAATTGCTTTAGAAATTTTAGGGAAGCCGATCCCCAATACTATTCTTCTTGGGGCTTTTGCGGGAATTTCGGAAGAAATTAGTTTAGAGGGCGTGAAATCAAGCATTAAAGAACGTTTCTCCAGTGAAATAGCCCAAAAAAATATTCAAGCCGTAGAACGAGCTTATCAATTAATGAAGGGAGAATCTTAATGAAATTAAAACATCCGCTTGTTTCCCTTCCCGGGACAAGTAAAGAAAATAAAACCGGAAGCTGGAGAACATATAAACCTTCTTGGCTGCACAATAAATGTATCGGCTGTGATTTTTGCGTAATTTATTGTCCTGAAGGATGTGTTGCAGGGGAAGGGAAAAAAGAATCTTCTACTTATACCGCTTCCTATGATTATTGTAAAGGCTGCGGGATTTGCGCTGAAGTTTGTCCTGTCAAAGATATTGAAATGCAGATAGAAACAAGATAAAGGGAGGATGAATAATAATTTATGGAACTTAGTTTAAAAAATAAAATGAAAATGTTAGAAGGTTCTAAAGCGGTGGCGGAAACTATTAAGGTTTGCGAGCCTAAAGTAATTTCCGCTTATCCGATTACTCCTCAGACTCATATTGTGGAATATCTCTCTCAAATGGTAGCTAATGGAGAGATTAAAGCCGAGTATGTTAATGTGGAAAGCGAGCATTCCGCTATTTCAGTATGTTTAGGAGCCAGCGCTGCAGGCGCGAGAACTTATACCGCTACTACTTCTCAAGGACTGCTTTTAATGACTGAAGTATTATATAATGTTTCCGGCTTGCGCTTGCCTATAGTTTTAACTTGCGCCAATCGGGCTATTTCTTCCCCTTTAAATATTTGGAATGATCATCAAGATTCATATTCGGTTAGAGATAGCGGATGGATTCAGCTTTATGCCGAAGACAATCAAGAAGCGCTGGATCTGCATTTACAAGCATACCGCATTGCCGAAGATGAAAGAGTATCGCTTCCGGTAATGGTTTGTATGGATGGATTTTTGCTTACCCATACTTATGAACCGGTAGAATTATTAGATTTTGAATTAGTTAAAAAATTTCTTCCCCCTTTTAAACCTAAATATTATCTTAATGTTCAAAATCCTTTAACTTTAGGTTCTTTTGCCGAACCGGATAAATATTTTGAATTTCGATACTTAAATCATAAGGTTTTAATTAATTCTAAAAAAATAATTAAAGAAGCAGCCGAAGAATTTAAAAACACTTTCGGCAGATTTTCGGGAGATTTAATTGAAAGTTATTATTTAGAAGATGCTAAAATTGCTTTAGTGGCTATGGGGTCGCTCGTAGCTACTTTAAAAGAAGAAGTGGGGGTTTTAAAAATTAGGGCTCATCGTCCTTTCCCTTTCGAAGAGATTAAAACGGCTTTAAAAAATGCAGAAAAAGTAATTATTTTAGAAAAAGCTATCTCTTTAGGATTAGGAAGCATTTTAGAAACGGAAATTAAAAATATTTTTTATAAAGAGGAAGCATCTCCAGAAATTAAAGGGATTATAGCTGGATTAGGAGGAAGAGATATTCCTAAAAGTTCTATTTATGATTTAATTTATAAAATAGAAAATAATCTGCCTTTACCTGATTTTTTAGATCTTAAATTAGAATTAATTGAAAACGAAGGAGAAGAATAAAAAAATGAGTTATGATTTGTTTGCTAGCGGTCATACCGCTTGCGCGGGCTGCGGGCAATCTTTAGCGATGAGATTAATTCTAGAAGCTCTTGGTCCCAAGGTTATTATTGCTCAAGCCACAGGATGCGGAGAAATATTTTCCTCGCGTTATCCTCAATCTGCCTGGGGCGTTCCCTGGATTCATTCTTTATTTGAAAATACCCCTGCGGTAGCTTCCGGGATAGAAGCGGCTTTAAAAGCGCTAAATAGAGATAAAGAAGCTTTAGTTGTAGCTCAGGGCGGAGACGGCGGATTAGGAGATATTGGATTTGGAGCTTTAAGCGGACTTTTTGAAAGAGGACATAATATTTTAGTAATTTGTTATGATAATGAAGCTTATATGAATACAGGAATTCAGCGCAGCGGCC
>JACPDS010000081.1 GCA_016183885.1 Armatimonadota bacterium | reverse complement strand
TTTTTTATTCTTTAAAAGAGGAGCCTTTCTAAAATTTTTCCCTGCGCGTCTCCTGTATCTGTCTTTATCCCTAAAGTAATTTCCGCTTGATAAATTTTTGGAGCTTTTTCAATAAATTCTATTAAACGAGTAGAACTTCCTAAAGCTATAGGCAATACACCTTCAGCTTGAGGATCTAATGTCCCTAAATGTCCAATTTTTTTTATTTTTAAAATTTTTCGCAAAATTTTTATCACATCATGAGAAGTTAATCCGCCTGGTTTATTAATATTTAAAAAACCATCCACAGTTATTAACTTGTGAGAGCTGGAATAGTTTTTATTTCTTCCCCCGGAGTAGAAATATATATTTTAGCAATTTTTTTATTATAATCTAAATCTATATAAACTCCTTTTTTATAATAACATAAAACATTTTTTTCTCTTAATTCAGGTTCTCCCCAGGAACTTATAACCTTTTCTATTCCATCTCCTATTTTAAAAGATATTCCATTTAATTCCACTAAATTATCTTCTAATAAAATTGCCGTTAAATTATTGGTTTCATTATCAATATCTAATCTTATAGCATACTCTTTATAAATAAAAGCTATAAAATCATAATTTTGACTTTTTCCCCTCACAGCTTTAACCCAATCTGGAAATCCAATTTGAGAAATCACGAGGACTAAAGGGGTTCCGGGCTTAACAAGTTGTTTTCTAAGAATAATCCCGATATCCGAAGCCGAGGCGATAAAATTTAAAGAAATAAAAAATAATAAAATTAAAAGATTTTTTTTCATAAATCCTCCTCTTAATTAGTTATTAGTGAATAGCCAGTAAAATCTGTTTATTATCAGCTGAAAATACACGTTTAGGCGTTATTTTATAAAAATTACAATTCTGTTTGTATTTGTTCCTTTTATATTATTGGAGACTCCCCAGATATTCGCAGTTTTTGTAAATTTTTGTTGATTAATCATTATGCTCTCGCAAGCGAATCCAGCTTTTATTCCCAGTGGCACAACGTATTCCTCTAAGTTTAATTTTCCGTTTCTTACTTCTCCGACCTCAAAAGCCACGTGCCCCCCATATTTTGTTATTCTAAAGAGCTCTTTGAAGACATCTTCCATCACATTACACCAGTCTTCTATTTTTTTGGGGGTTGTTAGTTTTCCATTTATTTTATGAGGATCAATAGAATTAAACCAACACCGTAACCAGTTATCATCAGCGTAATTTACTACATCAAGAAATGGCGGCGATGTGACAGTTAATTTGACTATCTCGTTTTTTATTTGTTTCGTCTTTCGAGCATCTTCGCTCAAGAAGAGTGAATTTTTAGCCGCCTGCTTTAAGGCTTCTTTTTGCGTCTTGCTGATTTCGGATATTAAATTTTGTGATTTTTTCAAAATCAATTTTCTTACGTTTCTATATTCTGGTTTTTGCTTTCTCTTTTCATTTATTTTTATCTGGCTTTCTTGTGATACCGCTTGATTTGGCGGGAGTGTATAAACCGAGAAGAAGCCCGCAGAATGTCCCGTTAATCTGTTGGTTGCCACCATTCTTATCCAATTATCCAGCTCATCTTCTTTTGTATTCGTCCGTCTTTCTTTCAAATATTGCTTTAAAAATACTATTTCTGCCTCTGTTTTTTGATGGTAGAACATTGATAAATCAATATCCGCCTTCATTTTATCGTCAAATAAAATTGACTCCAACCTTTGATTAAGTTTTGTCATATTTGGGATTATAAGCCTCGGGTAGCTTAGAATTTTACTTATCGGGTTTATATCGTTTGCTATTATGTTTCTGTTTAAGATAGCTGCCTCTATTATAGTTGTTCCTCTGCCTGAAAAAGGGTCGTAAACCACATCGCCCGGTTCAGTCAGCAAGCTAATAAAAAAATTGGGGAGTTGTGCTTTGAAGCAAGCTCTATATGCTATTTCATGTAAAGTATTTACTTGTCTTTGTTTTGAGGTCCAATATTCATTTATAAATAAGGGATAACCTTCCCCCTCAATCTCAATATTTCCAACGATTGTTTTCCCCCCAAGCTCCTCGAATAAGCTATATTCTGGGTTATAAACAAAACTCTCTAAATATTTTTGTATGTAACTTTGTTTTTTTTTCAGGGTTATTGCCATTCTATTTTATTTCTCCTTCAGCCAATAAAATAATTCCTGCCTCACCGCCATACATTCTTCTGTTATCGGAGTTAAATTCATATTTATATATCCTTCGCCCTCTAAAATCTTTAATTTTAATAATTATTTATTCCTCTTTTTGTAAAACTATTTGACACTACCCAATTTTAAAATATCTTAAAGCTAAAAAATAACTTTCTATTCCTAAACCGCAGATAAATCCTTTGCAAATAGGGGCTAAAACTGAATTTTTTCTAAATTCTTCCCGTGAAAATAAATTGGAAAGATGCACTTCAATCACGGGAAGTTCTACTGCCGTTAAAGCATCTCTTATTGCGTAGCTATAATGAGTAAATGCCCCTGGATTAATAATAATTCCTTTCTTATGACCTCTAGCCTGATGAATTTTATTAATAATTTCTCCTTCAAAATTACTTTGGAAAATTTCTAAATCTAACTTTAAACTTTTAGCTTCTTTTTCTAATAATTGATTTAATTTATTTAATGTAATATTACCGTAAATATGAGTTTCTCTTTTGCCTAAAAAATTTAAATTCACTCCATGAATAACTAAAATTTTCATTTAACCTCCTGAATTTTGAATCTCTATAACTGATTTTTTCCAAATTTCTTTTGGAATATTAGTTTTTACGATTACTTTGCCTGATTTCACCGGTAAGATAAAATTTAAATGATTATTTTTTCTCTTTTTATCGTTAAAAATCGCTTTTTCAATTAAATCTAAATTAATTTGTGAAATATCATAGAACAAATTATATTTTTTAAATAAATTTTCCAATCTTTCTTTTAAATCGTCTTTTAAGATTTTTAATTTTTTTGAAATACCGCAAGCTATTAATAATCCCAAAGCTGCCGCTTGAGCATGGGTTAATTTGTAATTTGAAGCTTGTTCTAAAGCATGTCCGAAGGTATGCCCTAAATTTAGGAATATTCTCTTTCCTTTTTCATCATAAGGATCTTCTTTTATAACTTTAGTTTTAATTTTAATAGCTTGATAAATCACCGAAATTAAGTTTTTAAAATTTATAGGAGAAATTATAGGTTTAGTTTCAATAAATTTAAGCAAATTTGACGAAAAAACAACCGCCGTTTTAATTATTTCCACCAGTCCATTTCTTAATTCGTTTTCAGGAAGATTTTCCAAAAATTTAAAATCGCTTAAAACAAAATTAGGAAAATAAAAAGCTCCTAATAAATTTTTCCCCTCCTTTAAATCTATGCCCACTTTTCCTCCAATAGAACTATCCACTTGGGAAAGTAAAGTGGTGGGAATAATCCCCCATCGGATTCCTCTCATAAAAGTAGCCGCTATAAATCCTGCCAGGTCGCTGATTACCCCTCCTCCTAAAGCAATTAAAAAACTATATCGATCGGCTCCGGAGGAAAGCATCGATTTAACTAATTTTTCCAAATTAATTAAATTTTTATTTTCTTCCCCTGCCGGAATATCAAAAAGAAATACCCGGAATTTATTTTTTTCTAATAAATTAATTAAAGTATCTCCGTAGATTTTTTTTAAATTTGAATCGGTAATTATAAAAATTTGATAAACTCCTTTTTCTTTCAACAAACCGGGCAGATACTTTAAAATATTATATCCTAAAAAAACAGGATATTTTTTATCTTTTAATTTAAGCTCAATAGTTTTCATAGATTATTCAATAACAATATATTGATCTTTTAATTTTTCTAAAACCTTTTGTCTTGTTCTTAAAAGATCTAAGATTTTTTTAGAGGCTTCTCGAGGCGAAATATTAGTGGTATTTAAGCGGATAGAAATTTTACTAAAAATTTCTTCTCTTTCTAGAATTAATTTTTCAACTATTTCTTTAAGATTATCTCCATTTAAAAGGGGTCTTTTTGAAGTATGGCTGAGTCTTTCTAATAAATACTCTCTTTCTGTAAATAAGCAGATTATTATACCGGTTTGAGATAAAAGTTCTTTAACTCCGGGATTGAGAAGAATCCCGCCCCCTGTAGAAATTACTTTATTTTCTAATCGACTTAATTTTTGAATTAATCCAACTTCTATTTGGCGAAAATATTCTTCTCCATATTTTTCAAAAATTTCTTTAACGGATATTTTTAATTCTTTTTCAATTTCTAAATCAGTATCAATAAAATGCCGTCCCATTAATCGAGCTAACTCTCTTCCAATAGTAGTTTTACCTGTCCCCATAAAACCTACTAAATAAATATTTCTTCTCAAAATTTAATCCTTTTCAGATAATTTTGATAATTACTTCGCATATCGTTTAAATGGTCAGCATAAAATTTTTCGCAAAACGCGCAGGCAATTTCTAAAGCCAGCATTGATTCCGCAATAACGCTGCCGGAGGGCAAAACACAAACATCCGAACGCAAATAAGGCGCCGGAGTTTTTTCTTTAGTTATTATGTTTATTGAATTTAAAGAAGATTTTAAAGTAGGAATAGGCTTCATTACCGCTTGAAGTAAAATTTTTTCTCCATTAGAAATCCCTCCTTCAATTCCTCCGGCATAATTAGTTTTTCTTTTATAACCATTTTTCCAATAAATTTCATCTTGAATTTCCGATCCTGTAAAATTAGTTAAATTAAATCCCTCCCCAATTTCCACGCCTTTGACCGAAGGGATGCTCATTAGCGCTTTAGCTAATCGAACATTTAATTTTCGGTCAGCTTGAGCATAACTTCCAAGACCCGGAGGCACTCCCTCTGCCTCTACTTTTAAAATTCCGCCTAAAGTATTTCCATTTTTTCCAGCTTTAATAATTTCTTTTTTCATTAATTCCTCTGCTTTAATATCCAAACAATTTAAAAAAGAATTTTCCAAAAATTCCCTTTTTTGTTTTAAACTGGCGGAATTTTCTTTAGCTTTTATTTTGCCTATTTGAATAACATAGCCCAGACAATCAATTTTAAATTCTTGTAATAA
>JACPDS010000080.1 GCA_016183885.1 Armatimonadota bacterium | reverse complement strand
TACTTTCT
Source organism: Armatimonadota bacterium (assembly GCA_016183885.1). Classification (GTDB taxonomy): domain Bacteria; phylum Vulcanimicrobiota; class JACPDS01; order JACPDS01; family JACPDS01; genus JACPDS01. The sequence goes on along the minus strand of JACPDS010000080.1, from coordinate 3,975 downwards.
TTTATTATTATTCTTATTATTTTCTTCCATTAACACACCTCCAAGTTTTATTTTACATCCAACTCTTCGGTGTGTCCATTAAATTAATGCAAGATCAAACATCCTTCAACATGGTTTAAGCAGAAGTCGGCGTATTCAACTTTGCTTTTATAAAGCAGTGTTTTTCTTGTAATTTTTTGCATACTTAATACCTAAAAAATTGTTGTCCATTGGGGGTGTGTCAAGAAAATATTAACTATCTAATCCAATCCAAATGGTGGGCGAAGCAGGACTTGAACCTGCGACCCTCTGCATGTGACGCAGACGCTCTGCCAACTGAGCTATTCGCCCTTACTTTTTTGGAAAAAAATTATAGTTTTTCTTTTTGTTGACTCTTTAGATACTTTTGGGCATCTTTTAGAAGATTTTGAAAAAAAATATAACCTTCATTAATAAATTCTTTTATATTGTTCCACCGAATATCTAAATATTCATGGGCAAGAATATTTCTAAGTTTTACCCACTTAGCTAATCCAAAAGCCGTAGATTTGGAAGATATTCCCACTGCCAAAAGCTTTAAAAAATAATCTCTATAAGTATCGGGAACAGAAACTTCTTTATGGATTAAAATTATTTTAGCAACATCTAATGCCGAATTTACAATATTTTCTATACACCTTTCTACTTCTCTTCTCTTTGGCCTATTATTTTGATAGGCAGAATAATCAAGAGCAGAAAAACCTTTTATATCTTTTAATTCCACTATTAAAAAATCGAGAATTCTTGCCAATCTTTCTTGCTCTATTTTATTGATAGACATATAATTTCTCCTTTTTTAAACAGAGAGGATACAGAGAATTATTATCCATTCCGTCCCGATGGTTGAAGGCTGTCTGCTAAGCGCGAACCTTCTGAGGCATCGGGACGTTTCATCAGCTTGCTGGCTTAAGCGGGCTCAATAAATTGAGCCCCTACAAATCCTGCCCCGCTACAAGCGGGGCAATAAATTAAGTAAGATCTATGGACTTTTTGGATCTCCCCATAAACGCCCTCTCGCACTCTTTAGCGGTTTATCGTATCATCTCTTTCTTCTTTAAAAAATCTAAATTAAACTCAATAAGATCTTCTGCTTCAGAAGAAACTTCTAATACCAAATCTTTTTGCCAATTGTTCTAATTCCAGCCATATTTTGTCTTCTAAATTTAAGTCATCTAAATATACAGCAACATCTATATCCGATAAAAAAGCTTCTTTCCCTTTAGAAAAAGAACCAAATAGAAAAGCTAAAGAAACCCCTTTTAAATTAAAAAAATATTTTTGTAATTTTTTAATTAAAACATCTTTCCGCATATAAAAATTATTCTTTCTTCAATAAATAAAGTATCCCTTTTATTTAATTTAAGAAGAGATATAAGTTGACTTAGTTTTTTATTCCAATTGATCCAAAATTAAACTCAAGGCTACTAAAGCGGCTGTTTCAGAACGTAAAATTCTTGGTCCTAAGGTAACTTTTTTTACTCCTAGAGAAAATAATTTAGAAATCTCCTCTTCTGTAAATCCGCCTTCCGGTCCGATAAAAATGCCGATATTTTTTAAATTTTTCCGGGGTAATTTTATTTTTTGGGTCTTTTCTAATTCATAAGGAGCGATGCTTAAATCTAAATCTTTTATATCTTTTAAAACTTCCTCAAAATTTCTAATTTTATCAATTACAGGAATTTTTTTTCTTCCTGATTGAGCGGATGCGCTTTGAGCAATTTTTTCCCAGCGCTCTTTATAAGAATCTTTATTTAAAAAGAAATCGGTATAAGCGGTTATAAGGGGAACAATCTTAGAAACTCCAATTTCAGTGGCTTTTTGCACTACCCATTCAAAATTATCTTTTTTAATTAAACTTTGAAATAAAACCAAGTTAAAATAAGGGTCGGTAAGCAGTTCTTTTTCTTCTAAAATTTCTGCTTCAATAAATTTATATCCTAAATTAATAATCTTAACTAAATATTCTTTACCGCTTCCATCGAAAACCCAAAAATTATCATTTTTAGTTAAACGCAATACTCGATGAAGATACTTAAAATTACTGCCTTTTAATAATAATTTATTTTTTTTTATTTCACCGGATGGAAGATAAACGCGGGGCATATCTTAAAAACTAAAAATATTTTTTACTTTATTAAAAAAACCTTTATTATCTGTTTCTTCGGGTCCATAAGCGGAAAATTCTTTTAATAATTGCTTTTGTTTTTCACTTAATTTTGTAGGAACTTTCACAATAATATTTACATATTGATCTCCCCTGCTATGACCTCGCAAAGACGGCATTCCTTTTCCTTTTATCTTAAAATTGGCTCCATTTTGAGTGCCGGAAGGAATTTTAAGTTTGGTTTTTCCGTCTAAAGTAAGCGTTTCAATTTCATCTCCTAAAGCGGCTTGAGTAAAATCAATTTCTTCTAAAGAAAAAATATCATTGCCTTTTCTTTGAAAAATTTCATGCGGTTTAATATAAATAAAAATATATAAATCTCCCGAAGAGCCGCCTTTCTCTCCTGCTTCTCCTTCGCCGGAAAGACGTATTTTTGATCCATGATCTATTCCTGCGGGAATAGTAACTTTAATTTTCTTCTTTTTATAAACCCTGCCTTTAGCTTTACAATGGGAGCAAGTTTGAGTTAAAATTATCCCCATTCCCGAACATTTTTGGCATATATGAGTGCGCACAATTTGTCCAAAAGGGGTGTATTGAACTGTTTTTTCCTGCCCGGAACCGCTGCAAACCGAACAAGTAACGCTTTTACTGCCTTTAGGATAACCCTTCCCTTCACAATGTTCACATTCCTCAAGAACATCTAAAACAATTTCTTTTTCTATTCCTTGATACGCTTCCTCTAAAGTAATTTCTAAATCGTATCTTAAATCCGCGCCTCTTCTGGAACGGCTGCGGGTTTCAGTACTTCTGCCAAAATCAAAAAACATATCAAAAATATCGCTTAAACCGCCAAAGTCAGAAAAATCAAAATCAAAGCCTGCTTCGCCTTTTAAACCTGCATGCCCGTATTGGTCATAAACTGCGCGTTTTTCCGAATCGCTTAAAACCGCATAAGCTTCGTTTATTTCTTTAAATTTATGTTCCGCCTCAGTTTTATTCTCGGCTATATCGGGATGATAAAGCCTAGCTAACTTACGGTAAGCTAATTTAATCTCATCTTGAGAAACATTTCTATTTATTCCTAAAACATCGTAATAATCTTTTTTCTTCATAATAATAATATAAAAATACTCTTAAAAACTAAGTTTGTCAAATAAATGTCCCTTCGTTGTCATGCTGTTTCAAATGAATAGCCGCCACGAATCTAATTTCTGGGCGGCTGCTCATATTGTATGATTGCGCCGCTTATCATTTAGAAACTTCATTTTTAGAAGCAGCAGGAGTTTCTTTTTTAATCTTAGTATATAGATCGGAAGATACAGTAAAAAGCTCATCTGTTAAAGCTTTGGTATCCTGCTTAATTCTGTCTAATTCATAAGATTCTGAAGTAACCCTCAGCCTTTCAATAGCCGCCCTAATACTTTTCAATTTCTCATTGCTTAATTTATCGCCTAATTCTAATAAAGTTCTCTCGGCAATATCAATCTCCGATTTAGCTTGATTTTTTATTTGAACAGATTCTCTATATTTAGCATCATCATGCGCATGAACTTCTGCCTCTTTAACCATCTTATCCACTTCATCTTGCGTAAGATTAGTGGGAGATTGAATTGTAATTTTTTGTTTGTTTCCTGTAGCTAAATCTTTAGCGGAAACATTTACTATTCCATTAGCGTCAATTTCAAAAGTTACTTCAATTTGAGGAATGCCTCTTTGAGCGGGAGGAATATTACGCAATTCAAACTTGCCAAGAGATTTATTATGCGCGGCTAATTCTCGTTCTCCCTGTAAAATATGCACTTCCACTACGGTTTGCCCGTCGGAAGCTGTAGTAAAAATTCTACTTTTTT
>JACPDS010000067.1 GCA_016183885.1 Armatimonadota bacterium | reverse complement strand
TTGGATGAAATTCAAAATATCGCTGGGTGGGAAAAATGGCTTAATAGATTATATGAATTTGAAAATATAAAAATCTTTGCCGCTAGTTCTAATGCTTCTATATTATCCTCTGAAATTTCAACCGCTCTCACAGGCAGAAATAGACAAATAACAAATTATCCTTTTTCTTTCCGCGAACTATTATCCTTAAGAAATTATAACATCATCGAGAAAGATTTTTATATCAAAGAAAAAAGAATTTTATTAAAAACTTTATTGGAAGAATATTTAATTCTTGGAGGATTCCCGGAAGTTTTAAAGATAAAAGATGAAACTCTTCTAGAACAATATTTTAAAGATATTCTTTACAGGGATGTTATAGCCCGATATTCAATAAGAAATGCCAAAGAACTGCGCGAATTGTGTATTTTTTTAGCTTCAAATATTGGCTCTATTTATAGCTATAAAAATTTACAGAAATTAATCGGCGTAAAAAGCATAAGCACTATAAAAAATTATTTAGAAATTTTGAAAGAATGTTTTCTTTTCTTTAAATTAAATTTGTTTGATTTTTCCATTAAACGACAAATTTATAATCCCTCTAAAATTTTCTCCATTGATCATGCATTAAATAATTCAATTGCTTTTAAATTTTCTGAAGATATTGGACACATTTATGAAAATTTAGTATTTATTGAATTAATGAGAAAAAATCAAGAAATCTTTTATTGGAAATCAAATAAAGGATACGAAGTTGATTTTGTTATAAAAAAGGGATTAAAAATAGAAAAAGCTATACAAGTTTCTTATTCTTTAACTAATCCTAAAACAAAAGAGCGGGAAATTCGATCTTTAATAGAGGCTCAAAAAGAATTAAAAGTTAATAACCTCTTAATTTTAACTAAAAATGAAGAAAAACAAGAAAAAATAGGAAACATTAAAATTATTATTCTGCCATTATGGAAATGGCTGCTCATTTAAAAAAAAGGGGTCAGGTCTTGCAATCCAACATTTTATCAAGTTTTATCAAATAAATAATGGGTCTAAATAAAATTTTGCAACAAAAATAAAATGTGTTAATGCAAGACCTGACCCCACCCCATTGGCTCTATGTCAAACAAATTTTTCCTAATATAGTGGATTTACTTGCGCCGGTTGCCGAAGGAAGATTATTTGGAATAGAATGCAAAGTTTCGTTTCCTAAAACAGTAAAACTAATCGCTTCTTTGGCAAAAAGAGGAATACCAAAATAATCGGAAAGATAAAACTTTACTTTAAGTTTATCTTTAAGATAATTAATAATGAAATTATTATAAGCTCCGCCGCCGCTTAAAATAATTTCATCCGCTTTTAAGGGGATAAATTTTTTAATATTATAATAAACCGCCTCAGAGGTAAAAGCGCTTAAAGTAGCTAAAAAATCAGCTTGAGAAAGTTTATATTTTTTTAATAAATTAAAAGTGAAACTTTCTCCAAAGGCTTCTCGTCCTGTAGATTTTGGAGGAATTTTCTTTAAAAAAGGATGCTTCATTAATTCCTTTAAAATTTTAAAATTAATTTTTCCTTTTAAAGCTAAAGATCCATTTTGATCATATTTCTTTTTTCCTTTGGTAAAAATTTTTATTAAACAATCAATAATCATATTTCCCGGTCCGCAGTCAAACGCTAAAACATCTTTTAATCCTCCGGACGCAGGCAAATAAGTAAGATTGCTTATTCCTCCAATATTTAAAACAAGGCGATTTTTTTTAGAATTTCTAAAGATCAAATAATCCACATAAGGAACTAAAGGCGCTCCCTGCCCTCCTAACGCCATATCGGCTGGTCTAAAATCGCCTACAGTTAAAATCCCCGTTAAATTAGAAATTACAGATATATCCCCTATCTGCAGGGTATTGCCCATCTTGCCGCCTAAAGGGGGGGAATGATAAATAGTCTGACCATGGGAAGCGATTAAGTCTATGTCTTTTGAAGTTAAATTAATTTCTTTAATAAATTTTAAAATGGAATCCGCAAAAAGTTTAGCTAATTTAAAATTATAATCGGAAATTAAATTTAAATTGCTTTTTTTAGGATTACAAAGATTTAAAATTTTTTTTTGCAGATTATAATTATAAGGATAAAAAGAAAATTTTTTTAACTTAACTTTGGTTTTTAAAAAAAACCCTTCTATTTCCGTTAAAGCTAAATCTATTCCATCTAACGAAGTTCCCGACATTAAGCCGATAACTAATTTCTTTTTCTTTTGCTTGTATCTTTCAATTTTCACAAATCTTTAAAACTTATTAATTTAATTCCCAGTTTTCCAGTAAGTTTTTTAATTTCAGTATGAGTTAAAATATCAAGTTCTTTTTCCCGCATTAAACTATAAGAACTTATTTTAGAAATTCCGGAATCATAAAATCCGGGATGAGCGCAAATTTCTGTCACGCCGTCTTTTAAATGATTTAAAATGCTTTTAA
>JACPDS010000068.1 GCA_016183885.1 Armatimonadota bacterium | reverse complement strand
TTTTCTATCTGCAGACCTGAATTTATTCAAGTTATGCCTCCAAATGTTTGATTTTACTATGTTTTATTCGATATGAATAAAAAAAATCATTTAAAAAGCACTAAAATCACTGAAATTATTTGGCATTTTCGGACAGCCTGATGAGTCTTAAACGCTCGTAAATCATTGCAATAAAGCTATCCGCACCTTTGCCCCAAGTATCCCGGTATGCGACTTCTTCAATGACAGACGGTTTTTTGGTAAAAGATTCGTCCCCTATTTCAACATTCATGGAAAAATCAGCCCCGACATCAAACGGCGGATCAATGTAGATAAGTTTTAAACCGCCCTGCCTTTCAATTTCTCGTCTCATGGGTAGTCCATTTAAAGAAGATAGAATCAGTTTGTTATCGCCCCAGATGAGCTTATTCGTCCATCCTTTAATTTGCCTGCCGGAAGTATCAAAAAGGTCAAGCTGTTCTTTTTCCAAAATCCGCTGACTTCTCGGCTCATCAATATGCTCAATAGTCTGAAATGGCAAGACAAAATTGCAGACTTCTTGTGTCTTACCATTCCATACAAGTTCAACTTCCCTGTCATGTTCAAACAAAAGGAATCTGTATTTATCAGGCAGAGGCTTGCCTTCCTGAATAAACTTTATCGCATCTCGTCTTTCATTATCCGTTAAACGCATTATTTTACCTTATATCCTTATATCCTAATAAAAAGTTTTTCTATTTACATATTTTGCATTTTATATCAATTTGACTAAAAAATCCAAATATCTTATCAATATTTATACTTCTGCATTACTTCCCTTAATATCCATCTTCTTTTTAAACTCTGCCATTTTCTTAATTAATCTTTCTCTATGTTCTTTGCTTTGGGAAAAACACTTCACAGATAAAGTATTATATTCTATATCATTAGTTTTTACTATTTCGGTATATTTATGTTCAAGTAATGAATTTTCCAAATCAAGCGCAAAAATCAGCACTTCATCTAATAAAATAAATTTTTGAAAACTTTTTAGTTTTTGAATATAATATTTAACATATGAAATAGCTGCTTTGACTGCGCTAATATTAAACGGACGGTTAAACTGAAATAATTCTGTTTTCTTTTTTAAAATACTAATCATTTTACCAATGTTCCGGGCATGTTCATTTTCCTCATTGGCTAGAACTTTCCAAAATTTCGCATCTTCCTGCCATATCTCCGCGCAGGTATTATATAAGCTCTTAATAGTTAATTCCAATCTGCACATAGTTCTTAAGACTTCTAATACACTTTCTAAATCTTTGGAAATTATTTTCTTTTTTGGCATAAGTTGTTTAAAAAACTTTAGAAATTTATCATAGGCATAGACATCCTTGTAATGGAGGAAAATATCCATCGCAAGAGTCTGTCTTTCCTATTCTCCTGTTGTATCATCGCATTTTCCTTTTAGAGATTTTAAGATTTTATCTTGTTTTGTTTTTACTGTCCTGCACCCATTTTGAGTACAATTTGAAATGTTTAGTCTTCCAGGGGCCTGCCATAACCCCCTGCTAATTTAAATGGTCTTCTATTTTTCGTAGAATATATCCTCCCTTTTGTGATCCTTTATCCTTTGAAAATGCAATTAAGTTTAATAAAACATATACAGAAGATCTGTCTGCGTACAACGCACAGGCAGGCACGCAGACAGGGACTTTTAAAAATCAACTGCATTATTCGGGATTATGTTCAAATTTTCAGTACATCCAACTTTTTTTATGCAAGTTTTGCAATGTTATGTTTAGAAACAAGGAAGTATTTGTAAATAATCTAAATAAATTTAAAATGGGAAAATTTAAAGAATATTTAATTTTAACAAGTATTGGATTTTTTAACTTTATTTATAATTTAGGGCTCTTTTTTGAAGAGGTAAGTTTTTTAGGCTTTAAGAAATGGTATTGGAAACTTAAAAAAGAAATCTTTATTAATTACTTTTTAGATACACCTTATCAAATTATAAAAAGAGAAGCTCCTAAACTAGAAATTCCAGAACAAGAACTTATCTATGGAGAAACACCTCTTATAACAATGAAAAAAATTTTAAAACTAATAAATTGTAATTCAAATGATATATTTTATGATTTGGGCGGAGGGAGAGGCCTAACGGTATTTTTTGTAAGTAAATTTTTAAATATCGAATCTTTTGGAATAGAAATAGTGCCTGCTTTTGTTAAAAAAGTTAACCAAATTAAAGAAAAACTTAAATTCTATAAAGCCGCTTTTATTCAAGCTAATTTTTTAAATGTAGATATTTCTAAAGCCACAATTCTTTATATTGCTTCCACAACATTTACCGAAGAGACACTTAAAAAACTAACTCATAAGACAAAAGAGCTTAAAAAAGATGCTAAAATTATAACCCTTTCTACCCCTCTTAAAGGAGAACATCTTACTTTACTTTATTCAAAAAAATTTTATTTTTCTTGGGGCGAAACTCAAGCCTTCTTTCATATAAGAAATTAAAAATTTATATCTTCATTTTGGGGTCAAGAGCGTCTCTTAAGCCGTCTCCGATAAAATTAAAAGCTAAAACGCTAAGCATAATTAAAATCCCCGGAGAAAGAGCTAAATAAGGAGCGCTTAAAATATATTCCTGAGCATTTTGAAGCATATTTCCCCAGCTGGGAGTAGGAGGTTGAACCCCAAAACCCAAAAAACTTAAAACCGATTCAGTTAAAATTACCGAAGCTAATCCTAAAGTTCCGCTGACAATAATTGGAGATAAAACATTGGGCAATAAATGTTTAAAAATAATCCTTCGGTTAGTAAAACCTAAGGCTCGGGCAGCTTCAATAAAAGCTTGTTCTTTTAAAGAAAGCACCTGAGCTCTTACTAAACGAGCAACGCCTGCCCAGCTAGTTAATCAAATTACTAAAATGACATTATAAAGCGAAGGTTTAAACAAAGATAGAATAAAAAAAAAAAAAAAAAATGTAGGCAGACAAAGCAATAAATCTGTTAAACGCATAATTAATAAATCAATTATCCCGCCAAAATATCCTGAAATTGCTCCCAAACTTGCCCCGATAAAAAGATAAATTAAAACCGCCCCGATTCCCACCAATATAGAGACTCTCCCGCCGTAGAAGAGGCGGATTAAATAATCTCTTCCGAAATTATCTACTCCTAAAGGATGATCTAAGCTGGGAGCTTGAGGAATCCCTCCAAAATTTAAATTAATTTGATTAGGATCATAATAAGAAAATTCAGCTAAAATTGAAGCTAAAATAATTAATAAAATTATATAAAAACCAAGCATAGCTAATTTATTATTTTTAAATTTTCTCCAAATTTCCAAATGCAAAAACCTCTTTTAAAATATTCATTTTAATCTAATCCTCGGGTCAGCCCAAGCATAAGTAATATCGGCAATTAAATTTCCTAAAATCACTAAAATAGAAGAAAATAAAATATCTCCCATTAAAATCGGATAATCCCGATGGAAAACCGCTTCCATTCCCAATCTCCCCATTCCGGGCCAGGAAAAAATAAATTCAATTATAAAAGCTCCGGAAATTAAATCCGGGAGAGTTAACCCCATCAAAGTAATAATCGGAAGCAAGGCATTTCTTAAAGCATGTTTATAAATCACTTCTTTCATTGATAAACCTTTGGCTAAAGCCGTGCGGATATAATTTTCTTTTAAGATTTCTATCATAGAAGCCCGAATATAACGCATCCATGAGGCTAAATTTTTTAAAGTTAAAACCGCTACAGGTAAAACTAAATGCTTAATTAAATCCAATAAATTATTCCAGAAGCCTCCTTCAAAAAAAGAACTTCCTAAAGCCGGAAACCAGCCTAACTTTACGGAAAAAAAATAAATACTCATTAAAGCCAGCCAAAAACCCGGAATAGATAATCCTAAGAAAGCAAAAAAAGTAAGTAAATAATCATAAAAAGTATTTTGTTTTAAGCTGGAAAAAATTCCTAAAGGCAAAGCTAAAATAAAACTTAAAAAATAAGCGCTCCCCATTAAAACTAAAGTAGCCGGAATGCGTTCTAAAATACTTATTCCAACCTTTCTTCCGTTTACCAGAGAATAGCCTAACTCCCCTCTTAAAATTAAATTTTTAAGCCAAATTCCATATTGAACATAAAAAGGTTTATCTAAGCCCAAATTAGCTTTAATTCTTTCTATCTCTTGAGGAGGAGTGCGCGGATTAATCATCATTAAAGTAGGATCGCCGGGCGAAAAAAAGATTATCGCATAAGAAATTAAAGTAATTAAAATTAAAAGAGGTATTGCGCCTATTATTCTCTTAAAAATATATTTTAACAGGTCCATAAAAAAACATAAGGAGCATCGGAGGCAACTAATTCCTGAAATTTAAAGTAAAGTTTTTTCCTTTCTTCCATATTTAAAGTTCTTCTGGCTATTCTTAAAATTCGATTTACTTTTAAATTTTTATAAGACATAAAGTTCATTCCATTTTCACCCATCTGACTTGAATCCCACTCGGTAAAACAATCCGGATCAGGAGTTTCCTCCCAATCTAAAATTACCGCTTGAAATTTTCCGGGACTTAAACTTTTAATTAAAACGCTAAATTCTACCGGCCTAAGATTTACTTTAATTCCTATTTCTTTTAAAAAACTTTGAATTAAAATTACCGCTTTCTGGTTATTAACCTTTCCTAAAGTATAAATTAAATTAAATTCAAATTTTTTACGGCGATTTTCTAAAATTCCTTCTTTATTTAATCTCCATCCAGCTTCTTTAATTAAATCTTTAGCCTTTTTAAGGTTATATTCATATTGAGGAATATTGGGATTATAAGCCCATGAAGCGCGCGGTATTGGACCGGCGGCAATTTCGCCTAAATTACGCAAAACTACTTCAAGAATTTTTTTTCGGTTAACGGCATAATTAATCGCTCTTCTTACTTTAAGATCTTTAAATAACGGGTCGGTTAAATCAAAACCTAAATAAGTATAACTAAAAGGAAGGGTTTCATAAATTTTAAGATGGGGCAGATTTTTTAAGACTTTAAAATCCTGAATTCCTATTCTTCCCTGATCAATTTACTGAGTTTTTAAAGCAATTTGACTAATTTCTAAAGAGGGAACAATTATAAAAATAATTCATTCTATTTTAGGACTTCCATTAAAATAATCGGGAAATCGTTCTAAAAAAATATGATCCGAATGATTCCAATATTTAAATTTAAATGGACCTGTTCCGATAGGATGAATATTAAATTCGCTATGATTAATATCTGTATTTTTTAATAAATGCTTCGGAATAATTCCCATAGAAGTTAAATAAGCCGGGAAGGGAGCAAAACTTGCCGGCAGAACAGCTTTAATTATATAAGGACTAATTATTTTAAAAATAATATTTTTGCCTTCCACCTGAAATAATGCTCGATTTACAGTATTAGTGGATGGATCAAATAATTTATCAAAAGTAAATTTAACATCTTTGCTTGTAAACGGAAATCCATCATGCCAATAAATATTTTTTCTTAAATAAAAAGTCCAAATTCTTCCATCTTTGGAAACTTTCCACTTTTCCGCTAAATCGCCCGCAATTTGCATTTTCTCGTTATATTTTAACAAAGTATTAAAAATAAAATTATTTACTGTAATAGAGGGAATTTCTTGCGCTAAAATTGGATTAAGAGTAAGGGGATCGGCTGGCAAACTTAAAATTAAATTTTTAGAAAATCTACTTTGAGTCTGACAGCTTGTCAAAAAAAACAAAATAATTATT
>JACPDS010000064.1:4830-15667 GCA_016183885.1 Armatimonadota bacterium | reverse complement strand
AATTTATTTTCCGCTTCTTGGCAAATTAAAACCAAGCTTAATTTGTCCAGTTTAAATCGATTAATTTTTTGAAAAGCTAAAATCGCCGCTACTTCTAAAGCCGCTGAGGAGCTTAATCCAGAACCTTGAGGAATATTCCCGGAGAAAAGAATATTTGCCCCCTTAAGTTTAAATTTTTTACTTTGAAGGATTTTAGCTACTCCTTGAAGATAATTAGCCCAGATATTATTTTTACTAAAAGCAATCTTATTTAAAGAAGTTTCAAATTTTTGATTATAATTTAAAGAATAAATTGATAGAAGATTATCTTTTCTTTTACTTGCTGCCATAAAAATAAATTTATTTATGGCGATTGGCAGGACAAAACCTCCGTTATAATCGGTATGCTCCCCAATTAAATTTACTCTTCCCGGCGCCTTAACTAAAAACTCGGGTTTTTGGCTAAAAATTTTCTTAAAACCTTTACTTAAATTATTCACTAATAGCTAGATTAAAGAGATTTTAAAATTTTTCCTTTCTAAAAGTTAACAAATTTTTAATATACAAAATAAGATAAATTTAATAAAATATTTTTAGTGAAAAAAAATTTAATTATAGGAGGATTAATCTTGTTTATATCTACTTCGCCTCTTAATTCAAGAAATAATGCTTATTCGTTTCCAAATTCAGCCGGCAGACTTAAATCAAATAATAAAATTTTAGCCGCTTATGGCAAAGCTTATTTAGAAGAATTAAATGGTTATAAAGTAATTCATACTTTTGGCTCTCCATATGAAGAAGGTTATCAACATGGAAAACTCCTGAAAAATGAAATTATTAAGTGTTTTAAGGAAGTTTATCAGGAAGGCTTTTTTAAAGCTTCTCCTATTTTACCAAAAATAGTTTGGTATTTTTACGCTAAATTAAATGAAAAATTTTTAAGACCCGAAGAGAAAGATGAGCTTAAGGGAATCGCCGATGCCGCAGGCTTAAAATATAATGATATTTTAGTAATGAATAGCGAAGCTCCTTATCAGGCTTTGGCAAATTTTTTAGAATCTTTGGGGATGAGCAGTCATTGCTCTCAATTAGCGGTTATGGGAAAAGCCGCTTTAGATGGGAATACTTTAATTGGAAGAAATTTAGATTCCCTGGATTTAAACCGCTGGCATAAATACGCTTTAATTCAAGTTCATCATCCTCAAAAAGGATATAATTTTATTGCCCCCGGCTATGCCGGAAAAGTATTAGAAGCAATAATCGGCTGGAATGAAAAAAATCTGATAATTGCTCAAAATAATACCCCTTACCCCTTCCAGTCTCCCTTTGGTTTATATACCGGAATTTTAATGCGCCGCTTAATTCAAAACTGCGCTGTCCCAAAGGAAGCTGAAGAAATGATTAAAAACACCAAAATCATCTCTAATGCCGGAACCTCTATTTTAGCGGCTAACAATAAAGAAGCTAAAGTAATAGAAGCAGCTCAAAACATTATTGATACTTTTAAGAATAATAAAATAGTTCAAAGCAGAAAAACTGGGGAAATAGATAATTTATTAGATACTTTAACCTTAGCCAATCATTACAAAACTCCATTTACTTTTAAATCTGCTATTCCTCCTTTGGAGGGTTCGCTTCTTCGGGAACAAAGAATTAAGAAATTAATTAGTTCTAATTATGGTAAAATTGATTCTGAAATTATAAAGAATATTCTTACAGATAAATTAGATTTAAAAACAGGAAAAAATATAGGGCCTGAAAATCCGGGCGATAATGCTGTTGATTGGTATGGAAAACGCATTGCTAAATTCGGTCCCTTTTCTATCCCAAAAAATTTAGAAGTAAGAATTACCACTAATATCAGCGCAGTTTGCGATTTAAAAGAAAAAATTTTTTGGATTGCTTTAGGTAAAAATTATATTAGCCGCTCTCAAGATTATAAATCTTTTAAGATAATGGAATTATTAAAATGAAAATTAAAAATTTAAGCCCTCTTAAAATCAATTATCCTTTAAATTTACTTAAAGAAGAAAGCGCGTTAAAAGAAGAAATTGGAAAGACTTCAAAAGGAAATTTTGTTAAACCTCTTATATCAGGAGAAATTTATCCGGAAATAAAAGAAATGCTTGATAAGGCTAAAAAAAATATTGAAATAGATAATTTTATTATTAGTAAATGGGACTTAGCTCAAAAATTAGCGGAAGCCGCTCATCGGGGCGTAAAAGTAAGAGTTATTGCCGGCCCTTTTAATGGATCGGGGAATATAAAACAAATTCTCAATGTTCTTTTAATTAGAAGGTATCTGCGGGAAAATAAAGTAGAATTGTTAAATTATAATCTTAAAAGTTTAAAGCCACGTTTTTATAATATTGATCATGCGAAAACTTTAATTGTTGACGATAAAAAGGCAATGATAGGAGGAATGTGCTGGACTTCGGATTTAGATAAAAATCATGATGTGGAAATTGTTTTTAAAGGACCGGCAGTTAAAAATTTAGAAGAAATTTTTAATGAAGATTGGAAATTAGCCGGCGGGAAAATTCATCAAAATATTCCTATTTTTGAAGAATCTAAAACTAATTTAGAAGAGCTTGCTCCAGAAACAGGGTATTTAACTAATCCAACTGAAATAAGGGTTGTTACAACTGATGGGAAACATCAAGACATTAAGAAATCAATTTTAGAACATATCGCTCAAGCTAAAGAAGAAATTCTTTTAGAAATTTTCACTTTAACTCACTTAGAAGTTATTGAGGCTTTAATTAAGGCTAAAAAAAGAGGAGTAAATATTAAAATAATTTTAGATCCTAATATTTTTGCCTTTGGCTCTCCTAATAAATCTACGGCATGGAAATTAAAAGAAGCGGGAATTGAAACGCGATTTTATAAAACTAACAATAAGATTCATGAATTAATGCATACTAAGTTAGGATTATTTGACGGAAACGAAACTGTTCTGGGAAGCGCTAATTGGACTGAAGGAAGTTTAGAATATTATCACGAAATAGATGCTGAGATAAAAGATAAAACTTTAGCCGATTCTTTTAAAAAAATGTTTGAAAAAGACTGGGAAAATAGTTTAGATATTTCTCCTGAATCTTTTTTAGATAAAATAAGTATGAACATTATCGATAAGATTACTAAAATTTTTGCATCTTATCAAGAAAGGTGATAAAAAAAATGAAAATTTTAATTACCGGCGGAGCAGGTTTTATTGGAAGCCATCTGGCAGAGCATTTTCAAAATGAAGAAGTAATAGTTTTAGATAGTCTGCGAAGCGGCTTTAAAAAAAATTTAAAAAATTTTAGAGTAAATTTTGTAAATGGAAGCGTTGCCGATTTTAATTTAGTAAACCAATTAATGCTTAATGTAGATTATATTTTTCATTTAGCCGCTTTAGTAAGCGTTCCTGAATCGGTTCAAAAACCAAAAGAAACTGTGGAAATTAATACTTTAGGCGTTTTAAATGTTTTAGAAGCGGCAAGAGTTAATAAAGTTAAAAAAATAGTTCTTTCTTCTTCTTCAGCAGTTTATGGAGATAATCCGGTTGTTCCTAAAAAAGAAGATATGCTTCCGGAACCAAAAAGTCCTTATGCCATCACTAAATTAGACGGAGAATATTATCTTAAAATGTATCATCAAGAATATGGATTAGAAACAGTAAGTTTGCGTTATTTTAACGTTTTCGGACCGCGCCAGGACCCTAAAAGTCAATATGCGGCGGCAATTCCTATTTTTGTTGATAAAGCCTTAAAAGGGGAAGATTTAACAATCTTCGGAGACGGAGAACAAACTAGAGATTTCATTTTTGTGAAAGATGTTGTAGGAGCTAATTTATTAGCCCTTAAACCAGGAATTAGCGGTATTTATAATGTTGGTCGAGGAGAAAAAATTACTATTAATGATTTAGCCAAATTAATTTTAAAACTTACTAATTCTAATTCTAAAATTGTTTATAGCGCACCCCGGGCGGGCGATGTAAAACATTCTAGCGCGGATATTTCTAAAATTAAAGATGCCGGATTTAATCCTGGAATGAATAAAGAAGACGGTTTAATAGAAACGATCAATTTTTTTAAAGAAATATTTAATCATATTTCAACACATTGATAGTATGTTTTAAAATAAATAGCCAACCTATACTTATAAGCTGTTTAAAAAGGTAAAATTTTATTCCAATATTAAGCGAGACATTATACGCATGAATAATAACGGCATATGAATGCATCAAAGACTATCGCCGCCCCATTTTCTTTTAAAAAAGACTTTAAATATGACGGCAGACCTTATATAATTAGTTAACTATGAATTTCCGATTCGGTGAATTATTCAGCGGCTCAGGTGGGTTGGCACTTGGCGCCAAGTCAGCAAAGGTTACTACAAGCGGCAAAGTGTCCAATTTATATTAACACAGAGGGGTCATTAGATTATGGGCATATAATGTAAAGCATCAGTTTGATAAGTGCATTCAAATTATTCTCACAAAACTTGAAAAAGAAAATGTGGCGGCTACACAAAGACATTATTCTAAAAAATATAAAGCGTGCAACAAATCGCTCAAGCAGATGCGGATAAATCCCCGCACTGCTTAGCTCAGATGTTATAATTTTTTATTCTTATATCTTTTATCCTTATAATTTTAATTAATTGTAAAGGAAGGAAGATTCAATAAATTTGAAGAATTTTAAAATAAAGGGGTCGTAGCGTAGCGGTTTAACGCGCATGCCTGTCACGCATGAGATCGCGGGTTCAAATCCCGTCGACCCCGCCAGGTGATTTAATGTTTATTGTGCCGCGGTAGCTCAGTCGGTAGAGCAGTGGACTGAAAATCCACGTGTCGCCAGTTCGATTCTGGCCTGCGGCACCACTTCTTGATAGTTATGAAAAATATGAAACCACAGAGAGCACCGAGGGAAGGAAATATTTTTTTCTCTAACGAGAAAAAAATCTCTGTGTTCTCAATATGAATTAGATAATGAAATTATTATTATTAAGGCATAAAAAGATTTATAATTTAGAGGACACAGAGGAAAAATTAATAAAATATTTAAAATTTTATTAATTTTAAATATTTTCTCTGTGAACTCTGTGGTTAATTATGAGAAAACTTTTAGGAATTTTAGGCAGTCCCAGACGTAAAGGAAATTGTGAAATATTATTAGATATTGTTTTAGAAGCTGTTAAGAGCGAAGTTAAAATAGAAAAATTAGTAATAAATGAATTAAAGATTTCCCCCTGCCAAGAATGCGGAGGCTGTAATCTTACCGGAAGATGTATCGTAAACGACGATTTTCAAGAGCTGTATAAAAAATTTAAAGAAAATAATTTTTTTATTATCGCCGCTCCTTTATTTTTTATGGGTCTGCCTGCTCAATTAAAAGCTTTAATCGATCGCTTTCAGTCTTTATGGGTAGCTAAATATGTATTAAAAAAACCATTTATAGAAAAAGACCCTTTAAGACGAGGTTTATTTTTAAGTCTGCGGGGACAAAAAGGCAAAGATGGTTTTAGGTGCGCTATTTTACAGCTTAAGGCTTTTTTTGCGGTAGCTAATATTAATTATTTTGATGAATTATTAATTGATAAAATTGATTCAAAAGGCGCTATTTCTAAAGAAGAAGAAAATCTTAAAACAGCTGTTTTAAAAGCAAAAAATTTAATACAGATTAAATAATTATCGCAAATGAATTTCAATTACATCTTGATCATGAAGAATATAGTCTTTCTGAACCATTCCGCCTGCATATTTCCCTGAACCCCAGATACGCGCATATTTTAATTTCTCGGCAAATTCTTTATGAATTACGCAAGCCATATCAATTACTTTACTCCCTTTTTTTAAAACATAAGGTTTATTTAAGTCAGGATTTTTCCCGGGAACTTTAGTATAAACTCGGATGATTTCCAATAAATTAAAAATTTCCTGTCTTAATAATTCTAAATTAGTTTTTTTAAATGTTGAAATAGGAATTATTTTAAATTTATCGTCATAAAGTTCTTTTAAAATAATAAAATTCTCTTGAGCGTTTGATTCGTCAATTTTATTTCCCAAAATTAAAGCTTTAATATAAGCTCTATTAAATTCCTCTTTTTTTTCTTTAAATTTTCCTATTAAAGAAATTTTAAAATTATTTAATTTTTCTAAGATAAATTCAATTTGTTCTAAAGGCTCATTAATTAAATCAATAATTAATAAAGCCGCATCGGCCAAACGAATTATGCCCAATAGCCAGCTTTCCGTAAATTCTTTGCTAATAGCCGGCGTATCGACTAATTGAAATTGAATATTTTCAAAATCCATCATTCCCGGATGAGCTTTTGTGGTAGTATAAGGATAAGGAGCAATCTGCGGCTCGGCATTCGTAAGATTAGCCAGCAAGCTGGATTTCCCTGAATTGGGATATCCGATTAAAACTACCTGAGAGGCTCCTTCCCTTTCAATATAGTAGTTTTGAGTTCTTGCTCCTCCTTTTAATTTTTTAGATTGATCTTTTAATTTAGAGATTCTTTTTTTAATATCGGCCTGCATCTTTTCCGTGCCTTTATGTTTAGGAATTAAAGCAAACATTTCTTCTAAAGCTAAAATTTTTTCTTGATTAGTTTTAGCGATTTTAAATTTTTTCTCTGCTTCTAAATATTGGGGAGTAAGATTAGCCGGCATATAATTTCACCAGATATAAATTAGTTTGGGAGTCTAATAGTTCCTGCTAACTAAAAGGAACTTAAAAAATTATATCGAAATAATTATCGAAAAAATTAATTTTAAAAAAGCTTTATTTTTTTAATAAAATGTTGAAAAATGAATATACTCCAGAAAGAAAAGATTTTATAAAAACAGCTTTTTTTGTATTTTTTATACTCTGGTGCGCTGTATATTATTGTATGTATTATATACTTGATTTGGGAATTTTACTATCTTTTTTTGCGGCTTATTTTATTGGAATAATTGGATATTTTATCGGCGGCACTTACGTAAAAATTAATAATTATCCTTTTAATTCATGGAGTTTTGATGAAATAATCCAAGGTTTTATAGTGACTATAGCGGGAATATTAGGATTTAGCCTAATTGCCTATATAGCGTATTATATTTTAAAACTAACGCTGAAAAACTAAAAAATAAATTTTAAAGTACCCGTCTTAAAACTGCTAATTTTCAAAGTTTTGATCTTCTAAAAACTATTTTTTGATTTTAACCTAAAAAGCAGGTAATAAATTTCGCTTTAGAGAAAATTTATATTATTATGTTTCGTTTAAGAGACAGCGCTTATTACTGGCTGGCGCCGATAATTTTAATTTTAACTTGTTCGATTTTAATTTTTCTGATTGTTTATTTTATTGATTATAACATTAATCAGCCTTCACTTTCCTGGGTGGATAATTTTTTGGCTGGAGACCGAAATACTTATCGTTATACTTTAACTTCTTCTGCCCAAAGCGTAGCGGCTACCTTAGGAATTATGATTGCGATTGTTTTACTGATTGTTCAACTTACCTCTAACCGTTATACTCCCAAAGTAATAGATTTATTCATTACTCATCGGATTAATATTATAATTATTTCCAGTTTTGCCATCACTATTATTATTACTCTTTGGACCGCTCACAGCATTAATGAAAATTTCCTGCCGCGTTTTGGAGCGTTCTTATCTTTGGGAATGATGACTTTTTGTTACTGCGCTATTATTCCTTATTTTCTTTATCTTTTTAATTTATTAAAACCGGTAAATATTATTGAACACATCCGGCAGGAAGCTATAATATTAATTAAAAGCATCCATGAAAAACCTGACATGGAAAGAAAAATCAAACATACTATTAATCATTATTTAGAACAACTTTCTGATATTGCTTTAAGCGCTGTGCAAATTGTAGATAGCGAGATTGCCCATCGCTGTGTCTGGGCATTGCAAAGTATTATCGATACTTATATTAAAGAAAAAGAAAAATATAATAAAACTTGGTATAGCGTGGATGAATCTCATCTTACTGGCTCTCCTAAACATATTATCGAGGAAATTGTGCTCAGGGAAGCTTGGGTAGAATATCGAGCTTTAAGACATATGCGTCAAATATATGCTTTAGCCTGCGGGAAAATATCCGATTTAACTTCTCAACTAGCTCAAACTCATCGGGCAATTGGACTTGTGGCGCTTGAAACAAAAGACTTTAATATTATAGATTTGATTATAAAATCTTATAATTCTTTAATTCGCACTTCTATCGCTTTAAATGACGGCAGAGCCTGCAACGATACTTTATATCAATATCGACTGCTGGCGGAAAGAATTTTAGAAATTTATCCTACTATATCTAAAAAAATCGCTAATCATTTTATTTATTATTCCAATCTTTTTGTAGGCGATGAAAAGGGGCATAATTTTTCTTCCGCTATTTATGACTTAAGAAAGTTAACTGAAAAATCTTTTAAAATAAAGGCTTCTAATTATCAAGAATTTTTAGATGATTTTTTAAAATTCCAATATCAATTAGATTATATTAAATACCCAAAATTTTGCAATACTTTATGGAAATCTTATATTATTTTAGCTTCCTTTTATCTTTTCTGGCAAGATCGAGATTCTGCATGGAAAATTTTCGGACATTTGAAAAGGGTGCCATGGAAACACCTTTTAGATATTAAAATGGAAATCGCGGAAACTATGGAGCCTCATTTTTGGGAAATAACCGACCGCATCATTAATTACGATTATATTCCTCAGGAACAAAAAGAAAAATTAAATGAATTTTTCGACTGGTTTTTAGCTGAAATTAAAAAATGAACTTTAAAATTTATATTGACGGAGCTTCTCGAGGAAATCCCGGAAATTCTGGAATTGGAATATTAATTTTAAAAGATGGCGTAACTTTTAAAGAAATCAGCGAATATATAGGAATAACCACTAATAATCAAGCTGAATATCTTGCTTTAATTAAAGCTTTAAGAGAATTAGAAAAATCATCTTCAAATTCCGCTTTAATTTTCTCCGATAGCGAACTTTTAGTAAAACAATGGAATGGCAAATATCAAGTAAAAGATGAAAAATTAAAATCTTTATACCATCAAGCTAAAACTATTTCTACGGATAAAAGAATTAATTTAAGTTTTATCCCTCGAGAAAAAAATAAACAAGCGGATTTTTTAGCCAATCAAGGAATTGATGAATTTTTAAAAAAAAAGAAAACCAATCGCCTTTTAAACAATAATCATGAAGAGATCCAAATTTCTGCCGGCGGGGTGATTTATAAAAAAGAGAGACATCAAATTAAAGTTTGTTTAATCGCTAAAAAAAATAAACAAATTTGGGCTCTCCCTAAAGGGCGGGTAGATAAAGGAGAGACCCCGGAAGAAACTGCTGTTAGGGAAGTAAGAGAAGAAACCGGCTGCGAAGTAGAATTAAAAGAACGTATTGATGAAATTAATTATTATTTTCATTTAAGAGAAAACGATGTCGTATATCATAAATATGTTTATTTTTATCTTATGCCTCTAATAAAAGAAAATGCCTATCAAAGAGATCAAGAAGCAGACGAAGTAAGCTGGTTTACCTTAGGAGAAGCTCAAAAAAAGCTTTCTTTTTTAAATGAAAAAAATGTGATTAGAAAAGCCCGCCATCTTTTTGAGTTTTAATTTTAACAATTTGTTAACATTTTAGCCTTTACTTTTTATGTTAATGCGGTAATAATAATAATATAAAAATCATAAATTAAGGAGATAAGTATATGTTAAAAATCAAAGATTTAATGAATTTTAATCCAAATGGAATAAACAAGAGCAAAAAAATTTCTAAAAATGAAGTTCAGGTAATTTATGCTAGTGGAAGTTTAAATTATAATACGGTGAATTTAACTATTACCAAAGAAGGAGATGATACAACTTATACCGGAACTATGCGAAGATTTGTTTCTGCCCAAAAAATTGAAGAATACGGTTTTAGACTTGATCAAAATAACTTTAATGATAATCAGGTAAGCATTGATGGTGAAATTTATAATATGCATGAACCTCAAAAAACTGAAAGAGTAATTTTATACGCTAACGGTAAATTTGGAGAAAGACATCTTTCCGGAAATATTCAATCTTCTTATGGAGGTTTTCCTAAAAGCGGCCTGGCGGGAAATAACTCTGTAAATATGGATTTTATAGGGCATAATTTTACGGGAACAAACGGCTGGTTAAATCTAACCGATAATAATGCTAAAAATATCTCTTACGATCTTTATGGAATACTGCCTTTATTAGCTTACTAATAAGTAAATTAAATTCTAAACCCTAAATACTAAATCCTAAATAAATTCAAATTACCAAAATTCAAAAATTTAAAAACTTATCTTAGTAAATATATATCAAGAGCGAAACAATTTTTTTGTTTTAAATTTTGAATATTTTCCCGCTCTTATTTTTATATTTTTAACAAGAAACGGGATCCTCAGACGGAGTCCGATACTCGTAGGGAGTCATCGGACCGACTTTACGTCGGGAGAATTTTGATATTGTTTAGAATTTAGTATTTCGAATTTAAGATTTTCTGAAATCAATTATCCTTTTAAACTTCCTGCAGTTAAGCCCTTTACTAAATACTTTTGAGCAATAAAGAAAAAAAGCATTACAGGAATAGTAAGAATAATCGCGCCGGCTGACATATAATGCCAATCGGTACGAAATTCAAAAACAAATGTGCGCAAGCCCACCGGAAGAGTATATAAATTATCTTGAGTCATAAAAGTTAAAGCAAACATAAATTCATTCCAAGCGGTAACAAAACAAAAAAAACTTGTGACGGCAATCCCCGGTATAGCTAAAGGAAGTAAAATACGGTAAAATATCCCCCAAGAATTTAACCCATCTACTTTAGCG
>JACPDS010000064.1:0-4824 GCA_016183885.1 Armatimonadota bacterium | reverse complement strand
GCTTCTTCTATTTCTATAGGAATAGTATCAAAAAAACCTTTAAGCATCCACACGCAAAAAGGTAAAGCCGCAGTGCAATAAGCTAAAATTAAACCGGTATAATTATTTAATAAATTAAAACTTTTCATTAAATTATATAAAGGCACAATTAAAATAACTCCCGGAAACATTTGAGTAATTAAAAAACTCAACATACCGATTTTTTTCCCGGGAAATCTAAAACGAGAAAAAGCATAAGCGCAGCTAGCGGCTAAAAATACTCCTATAAATGTTGTCGCTAAAGCAATGATTACACTGTTTTTCAGCCAGATTAAAAAAATTTTATTATTAAAAGTTAAAAGATATTGATAATTTTCCAAGGTAAAATGCAGAGGCAGAAAATGAATTTTGGTAGAAAAAACATCTGCTCTAGTTTTAAAAGAAGTAGCTAAAATCCAAATTACCGGAAAAATTGACCATATAGAAAATAATATTAAAATTAAATGCACTAAAAATTCTTCTATCTTAATCTGCCAATTTTTCATTTTTAATAAATTCCTTCAGCTTTTTTTGAAAATTGCTGATAAATAAAAGTAAACACAATCAAAATACTTAAAATTATTACTCCATAAGTGGAAGCCGCTCCAAAATTCCAATTCTCAAAGGCTTGTTTGTAAGCAAAAGTTACTAGAATTTCACTGCTATGATAAGGGCCGCCGCTGGTTACCAAATAAATTACATTAAACATATTAAAAGTCCAAATTACACCTAATAAAATTGAAGGCAGAGCCACCGGTTGAAGCAATGGCAAAGTAATTTTAATAAATTTATGAAATCTATTTCCTCCATCTACTGTAACAGCTTCATAAAGTTCATGAGGAATGCTTTGCAAACCTCCCAACATAATTACCATCATAAAAGGAACCCCTAACCATACATTGGTAATAATAGCGGAAGTCATTGCCCAAAAAGGATTGGAAAGCCACGGAATGGCTTTAAATCCTAAATTAACTAAACATAAATTAATTAATCCATAATCATAATTAAATATAAAACGCCATGAAAAAGCTGAAATAAAAGAAGGCACTGCCCAGGGAATTAATAAAATTAAACGATAAATAGTTCTTCCTTTAAATTGACGATTTAAAAGACAAGCTAAGAATAAACCTAAAAACGTGTGAAAAATTAAATTAAAAAATGTCCAGACAACAGTTTGTTTGAAAATTTTTCCTAAATAAGGATCTCTTAAAGCTTCAAAATAATTTTTTAAGCCTACAAAATTATATGAAGGTTTTATAAAAGGAGTGCCTATATTATATTGAGTCATATTGGTAAAACTATAATAAATTCCTTTAATTAAAGGGTAATAGACCAAAATTAACATCGCTAAAACAGCCGGAAAAATGAAAAAGTAAGGGGTAAAATTAATTTTTAATTTATTTTGTTTTCTTGAATTCAGCATTTAAATTCTCTTTCTTTAATTGTCAAAATTAACCGCAAGAATTCACAGGGGAAACAATTCTTATCTCTAAGAGCCCATCTAAATATCCATTAAATCTTCTTAATCCCCGCCTTTAACCTCGCGTTCTATTCATATTCACTATTTACTATTCACTGTCTATTTTACCATCCCATTAACTTTTTCCAATTCCAAGCTATATCATTTAGAGCTTCTTGAGGAGTTTTATCTTCTAATAAAGCGGCTTGAATATTAGGTTCAAATTCAATGTAAATTAAACTAGCCTGGGGAACAATCGGGCGGTTTTTAGCTACATCTAATTGAGCTTTAAATCCCAGTAAAATCGGATTTTTATATTTTTCTAATAACTTATAAGAGCTTAAACGAGTAGGAAGCAGATTATTTTTTAAGGCAAATTTTATTTGATTTTCCGGTGAATTTAAAAAACTGATAAATTTATAAGCTGATTCAATATTTTTACAATTTCTAGAAATAACATAATTATGTCCTCCTATAGGAGACCCATATCCTCCTTCGCCTTTAGGAATAATTGCCACGCCTAAATTTCGGCTGTCTTTAAATTCTTTTCCCTGCAAAATATCACTGGTGCTCCAAGGGCCGTTAAAAATCATGGCATATTTCCCTTCTTTAAAGCCAGCCATCATATTATCATAAGCGTTTTGTATGTCCATTTCCTGCGGAACACATTTATATTTTCTTTTTAAAGAAAGCAAAAAATTTAAAGCTCTAAGACTGCCCTGATTATTTATTAAAATTTTTTGCTTTAAAGGATCGATTAATCCTCCCCCAAAAGCCCACATAAATACTTGATACCAATAAGCCTTGCCCGGAAAATAAAAGCCATATTGCATAACTTTATCGGGATTAAAATGAGGATCATTGGCATTTCTCTTTTTTTCATCTAGAGTTAATTTCTGAGCTATATCTGTAAATTCTTTTAAATTTTTAGGAATTTTTAGATTAAACTCTTTAAAAAGTCTTTTATTATAAAGTAAAGCTAAACAATCCGTTACCTGAGGCAGACCCCAAAGTTTTCCTTGATAATAATTATAATTTAAAGGAGATGTTAAATAATCTTTTAAAACCTCTTCAGAGATTAAATTATCTAAAGGAGCTAGATATCCTAAAGCGGCTTCTTCTGTAGTCCAGGCAATTTCACTGCGAAAGATATCCGGAGCCTGTCCGGCTTGAGCGACTGTTTTAAATTTATTTTGGGCTTGGTCAAAAGGAACGCTTTGAGCGGCAATTTTAATTTGAGGATTCTCATTTTCAAATTCTAAAATAATTGAATTTAAAGTAAGAGTTTCCTCTTGATTCATGGTGTGCCAGAAAGTAAGAAATTTATTTTCAGAAGAAGTTGTTTGCCTTTCTGAATGTTCGCAGGCAAAAAGAAAAATTAATAAGAAAAGTAAAAAAAAGAAGAGTTTATTTTTCAAAACATCTCCTTGTTTTCAAAAGACAGCGGCAGCAATTTAGCTAATGAAACAATTTTCTTTTCTCCTTTTAAATTAGCCATAATAATTTTAAGATTTTTATTAAATTCTGCCATTACCTGCCGACAAGCGCCGCATGGAGAAATTAACTTAAACGTATCGGCAACAATGGCTAGAGCAAGAAAATTTTTTTCTGAATCAGTTATGGCTTTAAAAATTGCCGCTCTTTCAGCGCAAATAGAAAGTCCTAAGGAAACGTTTTCAACATTGGTTCCAGTGTAAATTTTTCCTTTACTGGTTAAAAGAGCCGCTCCAACCTTAAAATTAGAATAAGGAGAATAAGAGTTAAGCCTTGCTTCTTTAGCTTTTTGAATTAATGTTTGAACTTTCAATTTTTTCTTTTTTGCTGAGTTTTATTTTTGTAATTCTCTGCCTATAGACTTTATCTACCGTAAATAATAAATTATCATATTTTATAGTTTCGCCTTGTTTAGGCACATGATCTAAAAGACCGTAAATAAATCCTCCTATTGTTTCGAAATCTTTGGAAGGCAGATTAATTTCTAATTTTTCATTTACATCCTCAATATTCATTTTAGCATCTATTAAAAATACTCCATCTTCGCATTTTTCCAGAGCCGGCACTTCTTGATCATATTCATCGGAAATTTCTCCAAAAATTTCTTCAATTAAGTCTTCCATAGTTACTAATCCATCTGTTCCGCCATATTCATCTACTATAATAGCGATAGAAGTCTTTTTTTTCTGCATTTCGTTAAAAAGATCTTTTACCTTCTTGCTGGCAGGGACAAAATAAGTCGGACGAATAATCTCTTTTAAGGATACCTCAATTTTTTTATCTTTTAAATAATTTAATAAATCTTTAGTATAGGCAACTCCAATAATATTATCAATCGATTCTTCGTAAACCGGGATGCGCGAAAAACCTTCTTTATTGGTTATATCGATAAATTCTTCAAGGCTGGCATTCTTTTCGATGCAAACCATATCAATTCTAGGAATCATTACTTCTTTTACAATAGTATCACCAAATTCAAAAACACTATAAATCATAGCTTTTTCTTCTTTTTCAATTAATCCCTGTTCTTCTCCTACATCTACCAATAAACGAATATCTTCTTCAGTAACAGGATTTACAGCTTTTTGCAGATCGATTTCGCTAATTTTAATTAATGGCCGGGTTAAATAAATAAAAAAATAAATCACTGGATAAGTAATATTAGTTAAAATTTCAAGTATTCGGCTGGTTCTTAAAGAAAAAATTAAAGAATAAACCGTAGCAATTCTTTGAAGAATAATTTTCATAAAAGATAAAAAAGAAAAAGAAGTAATTAATATAATAATTAAATAATGGGGCTCATTAAAATGAAAGTTTAAACTCAAATAAATGGTAAAAATACCAATTATAAAGATAATTAAACTATCCCAAAGA
The DNA here is from genome assembly GCA_016183885.1 of Armatimonadota bacterium. Classification (GTDB taxonomy): domain Bacteria; phylum Vulcanimicrobiota; class JACPDS01; order JACPDS01; family JACPDS01; genus JACPDS01. Next base: position 479 of record JACPDS010000064.1, on the reverse strand, counting down.
AGTAAAGAAGCATTAATTTTATAACTGCTTTTTAAAAGATTTTGCAGAACTTTGGCTCGATTATTATTTTCCAATAATTTTTCAATTTCAGAAATTTTTAAGTTAGAAAAAGCACTTTGAAGCGCAGAAATAAAACTAGAAAGCAGGGTAAAGAAAAAAATGGCTAAAATAATGATTAATTCTAAAGATTTCAAGACTGCCTCTAATATTTTAAATTATAAAAAATCATATAAATTATTAAACTGCAGGTTATTCCAATCAAAGCTCCTAAAAATACTTCTATCAAGCGGTGAAATTTTGCTTCTACCCGGCTTTGAGCCACTAAAATAGCGATTAAAAGAGCTAAAAGAGTGGCTATTTTACTTCTAGTCAAACATAAAATCATAGTCGTGGAGGCAAAAGCTACTGCGGCATGCCCGCTAATCAACCCTCCTTGAGTAAAAGTGCCGGTTCCCCCTAAAGCTTTTACGACTAAAATT
>JACPDS010000063.1 GCA_016183885.1 Armatimonadota bacterium | reverse complement strand
TCTCGGAAAATTTTTATACTTTAAGCAATGAATTAAGCATTAAGGGCATGAGAATTACTTGTGATAAAAAATTTCCCGAAAATACTGAAATAGAACTTAAAATTTTATTAGAATTTGACGAAGAACCCATTAAATTAAAAGCTAAAGTAGCTTGGCAGAAGAAAGTTTTTTTGGGAAATTATATCATTGGCTTAGAATTTATAAAAATTTCCAAAGAAGATATCTTAAAAATAAAAAGACTTATTGATTAAAATTTGCTAGGGGGATAAAAATAATGAACGATCAACAAGTGAAAAAATTTAATGGTATGGAACGACGCGAAGTAGAAAGAGTGAAAATTAATATAAATAAAATTTTTGCCGCGGAAATACTTCTTCCCGATAAACCTCCGCTTGACTCTTTTATTTATATTAAGGATATTTCAAGAAAGGGAGTGAAAATTCATCTTGACTCTCCTTTTCCAAATGAAGAAAATATGGGATTAAGACTTTTTTTATTAGATGAACCAATAGAAATTAAAATACGTTTGGTTTGGCAAAAACAACAAAAACAACTTCCCATGGGAATGTATGGGGCGGGATTAGAATTTCTTGAAATATCACAGGAAAGTATTGATAAAATTAATGACTTTATAAATAAGTACGCTTTTAAGGAAGGCAAAAAAATTCCTACGCCCAGCGCTCAATATACAAGTCAAATTTTATTATTAGAAGCGCAAGCGGAAAATTTCTCGGAAAATTTTTATATTTCAAATCATGACCTGAATCTTAAGGGCATGAGAATTACTTATGATAAAAAATTTCCCGAAAATACTGAATTAAATCTTAAATTATTATTAGAATTTTATCAACCCTCTCTTGAATTAAAAGCTAAAGTAAGCTCTCAAAGAAAAACTTTTTTAGGGGATTTTATAATTAATTTGGAATTTACTCAAATTTCGGAAAAAGATATTTTAAGAATAAAAAAAATCATCGATTGGAATTTTTACTTTGAAGAAGAAGCTTTATAAAAAACTATTAAAATTGTAGGAGCAAAGCTATTATGAATAATCACATGGAAAAAGACCGCAGAGAGGTAGAAAGAAAAAAACTTCGCATAAATAAAGTTTTTCCCGCAGAAATAAAGTTGAAAGAAAGCAGCCCTTTTAAGGGTTTTGTTTTTATCGAAGATATTTCAATAAAAGGAATGAAAATACATATTGACCTTCCTTTTCCTAAAGAAGAAACTGTTTCGATAAAACTTTTATTAGACGAACCTTTGGAGTTTAATGTGCATTCTGTTTGGCAAAAACAACTTATGGGGGGCATGTATGAGTTGGGGGTAGAATTTGTTGATATTACAAATGAAAGCAACAAAAAAATTAATGCTCTTATAAATAAATATTCCCCCGAGGGGAAAAGAAAAGTTTTTCGTTTAAATAAGCTTTTAAATGTAGAGGTGCAGGCAGAAAATTTTTCGGAAAACTTTTTTGCTATGACTGTAGATTTAAGTACTAAGGGCATAAGAATTAATTATGAGAAAAAACTACCCGAAAATACCGACCTAACCTTTAGAATAACTTTAGAACTGGATAAACCTCCTGTTGAAGTAAAGGCCAGGGCGGTCTGGCAAAAGAAAAATTTCTTTGGAGATTATCAAATAGGATTGGAATTTGTTCAAATTTCTAACGATGCGGTCTTGAGAATAGAAAAATTTATTGATGATGCTTTTAGGGAATCCGGAGCGCAAATAATTCTTTTAGAAGAAAATAATTTTTAATTAAAATGAATTTAAATTTAAATAAAAAAATAAAAGATAAACAAAAAAACCTAATTAACTTCTTAAGAGATATTATCGCCATACCCAGCCCATCAACTCAAGAGAAGGCTGTGGGAATAAGAATTTTAAAAGAAATGCGGGACTTAAAATTTGACGAAGTTTTTGTTGATAAAATGGGAAATTGCATCGGAAAAATTGGGAAAGGTAAATTTCATATATTATATGATGCTCATATTGACACTGTGGGAATTGGAGATATTAGGGCTTGGCAATTTAACCCTTATAGCGGAAAAATAAAAAATGGAATTATTTATGGAAGGGGAGCCTCGGATAATAAGGCCGCCATAGCCTGTCAAATATATGCCGCTAGATTAATTAAAGAATTAAATTTATTAGATAATTTTACTCTTTATGTTGTAGGCACCGTTCAAGAAGAAGATTGCGATGGCTTAAGCATGGAATATTTAATAAAAAATTCTATTAAAAGATGCGACTTTGTAATTTTGGGAGAATGTACCAATCTTTCTATTTATCGGGGGCAGAGGGGAAGAATGGAGATTAAAATTAAAGTTGCGGGTAAAGCCGCTCATGCCAGCGCGCCGGAGCGCGGAAAAAATGCTATTTATAAAATGGCTCCCATAATTAGTAAAATCAAAAAACTTGATTTTAAAAAGGATTCTTTTCTGGGAAAAGGCAGTATTGCTGTTACAAAAATTGAATCAAAAAGCGCTTCTTTAAATTCCATACCGGATGAATGTACTATTTATCTTGACCGTCGATTAACCAAAGAAGATGGCAGGGAAAGCGCTTTAAGGGAATTAAAAGAAATTTCATCCGATATTCAAGTAGAAATGCTTAATTATCAACAACCAAGTTATACGGGGCTCACTTTAAGCGCAGAAAAATATTTTCCTGCATGGGCATTAGAGGAAGAACATATTTTGGTAAAAGCCGCTAAAATTAATTATAAAAAAATATTTTCCCAAAAACCAAAAGTTGGCAAATGGACATTCAGCACCAACGGAGTAGCTTCAATGGGCAAATTAAATATTCCTACAATTGGATTTGGGCCGGGCGAAGAGAAATTTTCTCATACAACCAATGACCGTGTTTCAATAGAACATCTGCTTAAAACTGTTATGTTTTATACTACTTTCCCAAAAACTTTAGTAAATTTATTGGAAGGATAAAATAAACCACCCCGAAGCAACATCGGGGCGGCCTCTGTGGTTAATACGGGAGGAAAAAATGCATAGCTTATTTCGAGGAAAACATTTTATTGCCGATCAAGAGTGGACCAAAGAAGAATTAGAAACGGTTTTAAGCGCAGCGGCTTACCTGAAAAGAGAATTTGCCTTAAATATTCCTCATCGCTTGCTCAGGGATAAAACTTTATTTATGATTTTTTTTGAGCAATCTACCCGAACAAGAAATTCTTTTGAAGCGGGGATGACTCAATTGGGCGGCCATGCCCATGATTTAACTCCGGAAAAAATGCAAATTTCTCATGGGGAAAGCGCTTTAGATACGGCTAAGGTTTTAAGCCGTTACGGACATGGAATTGCCGTTAGAAATTGTTTTTTTGAAATCGGCAATAAATATATAAGGGAAGTGGCTAAATATTCTCAAGTTCCCGTGTTTAATATGCAATGCGATCTTTATCATCCCTGCCAAGCCCTGGGAGATTTAATGACTATTAAAGAAAAATTCGATGGAGAATTAAGGGGAAGAAAATTCGTAATCTCTTGGGCTTATGCTCCCAGTTATAGCAAGCCTATGTCCGTGCCCCAATCCTTAATTTTATTGATGAGCAGATTTAAAATGGATATTACTTTGGCTTATCCTCCAGAATTTTATCTGATGCCAAAAATTATTGAGCAGGCTAAAATAAATGCTAAGGAAAACGGAGTAAAATTTGAAATTGTAAATGATATGGAAGAAGCTTTCAGGGGAGCTTCAATAGTTTATCCAAAAAGTTGGGGGGGCTTGCAATACTTAAAGGACAATAATCTTAAACAAGAAGAATCAATGGAAATTTCTAAAAAATATATCGATTGGATCTGTGATGAGAAAAAAATGAATTTAACCAATAAAGACTCTATTTATATGCATTGCCTTCCTGCTGACAGGGGGACAGAAGTTTCCAATGAGGTAATTGACGGTCCTCATTCAGTAGTTTTTGATCAAGCGGAAAATCGTTTGCATATACAAAAAGCCTTAATGGCTCTTTGCATGGGAGGAAGACCTTAGATGCCAAACGATAAATTTAAAAGCTTGGCATTATTGGCTATAGGGGGAAACTCCATTACCAAGGCTGACCAGGAAGGAAATATACCTCAACAGTTTTCCAATTCAAGAAAAACCGCCCAACATATTTTAGATATGTTAGCACAAGGCTATAATTTGGTTATTACGCATGGAAACGGTCCTCAAATTGGAAATACGCTTCTAAGGGTGGAACTTTCCAGCCACAGTGTATATCCACTTCCCCTGGACACCTGTGTTTCTGATACTCAAGGCGGAATGGGTTATATGCTTCAACAGGTAATTGGGAATACTTTGCGGGAGGAAGGGATAAAAAAAATTCCCCTAACTATTATTACTCAGGTTTTGGTAGATCAAAATGATCCGGCTTTTTTAAATCCCACTAAACCCATAGGACCATTTTACAGCCAAACTAAGGCTCAAGACTTAATCAGAGAAAATGGCTGGAAGATCATTGAAGATTCGGGAAGGGGTTATCGGCGAGTGGTCCCATCCCCGCGCCCCCTGGAGATTATTGAAGCTGAAGCCATAAAAGCCTTGATTAGAAATGGCTTTTTAGTGATTGCCGCTGGCGGAGGCGGAATTCCAGTTGTTAAGGATAATAATAATTTAAGGGGGATAGAGGCTGTAATCGATAAAGATTTAGCTTCTAGTTTATTAGCTTCTCAAATACAAGCGGAATTACTTTTAATTTCTACCGACGTGGAACAAGTCGCCATTTTTTATAATACGCCAAAAGAAATTAAACTCTCTAATATCACCTTAAAAGAAGCGGAAAAATACTTAAATGATGGGCATTTCCCTGCAGGCAGCATGGGGCCTAAAATTCTTGCTTCAATAGCCTTCTTGAAAGGGGGGGGCAAGACGGTGATAATTACTAATCCTCAAAATATTGGTAATGCCCTCGCGGGAAAAACCGGAACCAAAATAACTTTAAATTAATTTTTTCACATGCTTTATTGGATAGGTCATTTTTTAATTAATATTTTAGCTAAAATATTCTTTAGTTTAAAAATTAAAGGAATAGAAAATCTGCCTTTAAACGGCGGTTTAATTGTGGCGGCTAATCACTTGAGTTATTGGGACCCGCCTTTAGTAGCTACTTCTCTGCAAAGACAGGTTCATTTTATGGCTAAGGCGGAACTTTTTAAAAACCCCTTTTTTGGGGCGCTCTTAAAAAAAATAGGGGTTTTTCCGGTAGCAAGAGGAAAAGCTGATCGCCGGGCTATTCAAAAAGCCTTAGAACTCCTTAAAAATAAAAAAATAATCGGAATCTTCCCTCAGGGAACACGTTTTAGGGAATTAGATAATCCCGAATTAGGAATAGCTTTTTTAGCTAAACAGGCTAATGTTCCAGTTTTGCCAATGGGAATTATCAAAAAAGATTCAATTAAGGTAAAAACTTATCTTCCCTTTTTTACTAAAATAAAAATTAATATTGGGAAGCCAATTTCTCCTCCTCAAAAACATTCTAATAAAGAAAACTTAAAAGAATACGCCCAAAAGATTATGCGGGAAATTAGCGGTTTAATTAAAGAAAATGCCTCAAATTAAAACTATTTTAAAGGGAAGTATTTCCCAAAAACAAGGTCTTAAGCCGGGCGATTTTTTAGAAGCTATAAATCAAAAACCCATACTTGATATTTTAAATTATCTCTGGCTAACTTCTAATAAAATAGTTAATTTAACTATTAAAAGACATAATAAAATCAAACATTTTTTAATTAAACATGAGCCCGAAGAGATTCTGGGACTTGAATTTGATGAGGTTATTTTTGATAAAATAAAAGTCTGCCAAAATAAATGTTTATTTTGTTTTGTTGATCAGCTTCCCATGGGACTGCGTTCTTCCCTTTATCTTAAAGACGATGACTGGAGACTTTCTTTTCTTTATGGAAATTTTATTACCTTAACCAATTTTACTAAATTTGACTGGAGTAGAATTAAAAAATTAAAAATCAGCCCTTTATATATCAGCGTTCACTCAACCAATGGGAAAATACGTTATAATTTACTAAAAAACCCAAGAGCTTCTAAAATTAAGGAAGATTTAAAAAGACTTTGTAATTTAAAAATTAATTTTCATGCTCAAATTGTAGTTTGTCCCGGAATTAATGATGGAAAAATTTTAGATCAGACCATAAAAGATTTACTGGCTTTTTATCCTAATTTACTTTCTATCGCGGTTATCCCTGTCGGATTAAGTAAAATTGGAGAAGAAAATCTAAGGATTAACCCAATTACGCGATCATTGGCTTTTAAAATTTGCAAAAAAATTGAAAATTATCAAAAGTTTTTTTTAAAAAAATTTAAACGAAATCTAATTTTTGCATCCGATGAATTTTATGTTAAAGCAAAATTAAGGATTCCTTCTCGCAATTATTACGAAGATTATCCGCAAATTGAAAATGGGGTGGGATTAATTAGAAATTTTATCGATGAATTTAATTACTTTTCTAAATTCTTTCCCGAAAAAGTGCCCGAGCGCTCTTTTACTATTGCCACCTCAGAGGCTTTTTATCCTTATTTTAAAAATATCCTGAAAAAGCTGCGCGGGATTTTGGGGTTAAAAATTAATTTACTTAAAGTGAAAAACCAATTTTTTGGCGAATCTATAGATGTAGCCGGATTAATTACCGGAAGCGATTTATTAAATATAAAAAAAATTAAA